>JAYTTL010000141.1:0-6619 GCA_043745325.1 Actinomycetes bacterium | reverse complement strand
GAACCAACACTTTGCCACTTTCTTTAATATCTGCGTGAAAGTGAGCTTTGCTCGCCGTCTCTAAATCTGAGGCGGAAAGGTAAACCTGGTCCCCGGTGGCCTCTATAACTATTCCTAGTAACTCTGTTTTAATCGGCCGAGTTGAAAGACTTCTGGAGACCCAGTTGACCCCATCGGCCAAAATAGTTTGCTCAACAATAAACTTCATAATGCTCCCCAATTCAGTGAAAGGTTCGTTTGATATCTAGATTTATATATATAAAGGTAGTCGTAGTAGCCAGAAGTATTTTCTGTGGATGGTGACGAAACCCCCTGCTGAAGACGGTGTTTCTTTAGTAACAAGATGGGGGAAAACGACACAAACCTGTGGACAAAACAAGCGACCATCGCCCTAACCCCCTTTGAGCCTCACGAAAACCTATTAATCTCCTAAGAGATCACTGCACTTACCCACAAAAAAACACCAGATGTCCACTCTTATCCACACATTATCCACAACTGGGGGTAATGTGTGACAAAACAGAGAGTGTTAGAGCCGTTACCTCACCTGCTGTTTAATTCTATTAGTCAACTCCGTAACTTGATTGTAAATTGACCTGCGCTCAGCCATAAGTTGGCGAATCTTGCGGTCGGCATGCATAACCGTTGTGTGGTCACGCCCGCCGAATGTTTGGCCAATCTTTGGCAAAGAGAGCTCTGTGAGCTCGCGACACAGGTACATGGCAATCTGCCGAGCGTTTACTAAAACCCGAGACCGGGACGTCCCGCACAGGTCGTCAAGGGTTAATGAGAAGTAGACCGCCGTTTGGGCCATGATGGTCGAAGCGGTAATTTGTGGGTTGCCCTCATTAGGAATGAGATCTTTGAGAACAATCTCAGCAAGAGACAAATCCACACTTTGCCGGTTCAGGGAGGCAAAAGCCGTTACTCGGATTAAAGCGCCTTCAAGCTCACGGATATTTGTGGAGATCTTACTAGCTATATATTCCAACACATCGTCCGGGGCATTTAATTTATCTTGCGCGGCTTTTTTTCTAAGAATTGCAATTCGTGTTTCGAGTTCAGGTGGTTGAATGTCGGTTATTAAACCCCACTCAAAACGACTTCGAAGTCGATCTTCCAATGTGGTTAATTGCTTAGGAGGGCGGTCACTCGATATAACAATTTGTTTATTTGCATTGTATAAAGTATTAAAAGTATGAAAAAACTCCTCTTGGGTCCGCTCCTTATTTTCTAAAAATTGAATATCATCAACAAGTAAAATATCTAAATCTCTATACCGACGTTGAAAGACTGAAGCTTTGTCATCACGAATAGAGTTAATAAAATCATTAGTGAACTCTTCTGATGAAACATAACGAACCCGTACGTGACCGTATAACTCTTTTGCATAAGCCCCAATAGCCTGCAGGAGGTGGGTTTTACCCAATCCTGAATCGCCATAAATAAATAGAGGGTTGTAAGCTTTTGCTGGCGCCTCAGCTACGGCAACAGCTGCTGCATGTGCAAAGCGATTCGATGAACCAATCACAAAAGTTTCAAAAATATATCTAGGATTAAGTTGTGACACTTCAGAATTCTTGGAAACTTGAGGTGATATATCATCTCGCCCCATTCCTGTTTTCGGAGCGAGAAAGTCAATATCAACTTCAGCCATAGGTGAAATACTTAACTCCAAAGTTTCATCAACTGTAACGGCGATATTTGTTTTTTCTCCAAGTTCGCGCGTTAAAAAATCACTAACAGCAACACGAAGTCGACTTTCCAAGACATCTTTAGCAAATAAATTAGGGGTGGCAATCAATAATGTAGTTTGGTCACTGTTGTGGAGTAAACCCAAAGGCTTACTGAGAGATAAAAAGGCGCGGTGTTGGGGTGCATCACTGGAGACCTCATCAATTACCCGTCCCCAAAGGGCGCCGAGCTCGATCTCTTTAACGTCCACACGCCACCTCATTAATATCCACAGGGTTATCCACAACCTGTGGTCTAAACCTGAGGTTGAGCCCTTACGCCACCCTCAACCCAGGAAAACCTGTGGAGGGAGTCGAAAAGTAGAGCGAATTGAGAGAAAAAGCAACCGGTTATCCACAGTAGGACAGTGCGCCCTCGGGGGCACAGTTGAGTTTGACCACCTTATCGCTAGACCTCTACCGTTACACCCTCGCTTCCCCCGTATTTCTGACCGCACCACCATATGTAACCTTTTAGGAGTTCCACATGACAAAGCGCACCTTCCAACCAAATACACGCCGCCGCGCCAAAAAGCATGGCTTCCGTGCCCGTATGGCAACACGAGCAGGCCGTGCAGTTTTAGCCGCACGCCGCGCTAAGGGCCGCGTCCACCTTTCCGCATAAGGATCTCTAAAGAGGATTCCAGTGCTAGCTAAAACTGCACGTCTTACCGAGAGCGGTGATTTTGCCCGCGCAACAAAAAGCGGACTCCGATTTTCATCGAGCAATTTTGTGGGATACCTGTACACCAACACCGAATCTAACGATCCTGCGCGAGCAGGTTTAATAATTAGTAAATCGGTCGGAAGTGCTGTCACTCGAAACCGCTTAGCTCGAAAAATTCGACATTGCATTGGCAATCAATATCCAACTATCCCAAAGGGAGGTTTATTGGTTATTAGGGGTCTAAGAAACTCAGCAAAAGCAGATTGTGCGGTAGAGATAGCCAAAATTGTTAATTATTTAATAAATAGGTCAGAAAAGCGGCTAGAAAAGAAATGAAAAATATTTTCATCATTCCTATAAAACTTTATCAAAAATGGATTTCTCCAATGTTTGGTCCACGCTGTAAATATTACCCTTCATGTTCTAGTTATGCGGTCTCGGCCATTGAAACCTATGGATTAAAGGGAGTTGCAATGAGCATGTGGCGATTGGTGCGTTGTAACCCATGGTCACATGGCGGCGTTGATTATGCAATTAAAGAAAAGGTTGGAGCTTAATTGATGAATACCATTCTGAACCCCTTATATATCGCGGTTTCTTGGGTGATTGTCACAATCCATAAAATACTTTCACCAATATTTGGAGGCGACAGTGGCGTGTCTTGGTCGTTAGCTATTGTCGGCCTAGTTATTTTGATTCGAATAATTTTGATTCCGCTCTTTGTAAAACAAATTAAAAGCCAGCGCGCACTAACGGCCTTACAACCACATATGAAAGAGATTCAAAAGAAGTATAAAGATGATCGCCAAAAGCAATCAGAAGAGATGATGAAACTTTATAAAGAGCACAAAACAAATCCTTTAGCATCATGTTTTCCCATTCTTGCCCAAGCACCGATTTTCTTTTCACTTTTCACAGTTCTCAATGGGATAGGTAAGACACCGCCAATTAAACACGGAGTTTTAACTCAAGCCGATGTTGTAAGCGCAGCGAATGCAAAATTTTTTGGTGCACCGATTTCAGATACTTTTCTTGGAACCGATATCACCACCGTAAAGATAGTCACGGTTGTTTTAATTGCATTCATGTCTCTGACAACCTTTACTACTCAACGTCAGTTAATGTTAAAGGGAATGCCTAAAATGGATTCCAGTAATAACATGATGTTGCAACAACAAAAAATTATGTTGTACGCATTTCCCGTTATTTTTGCAATCTCCGGAGTAAACTTTCCAATTGGTGTATTAATTTATTGGTCGACAACAAATCTTTGGACATGGGGACAGCAGTTTTACGTTATCAAACGAAATCCAACACCTGGGTCGCCGGCCTATGAAGAGCTTCAACATAAAAAGGCCAAGAAAAGTGGGACTGTAGAGAGTCCAGAGACCGAAATCATCGCCCCCATTGAAGATCTCAAAGGTCAACGAAGCCAGCCAAAAAAGAAGAAAAAGAAGGATAAGTAGATATATGTCCAATTAGGACAAATTAGGACAATTAGTATTAATTCACTACAAACCCGACAGGGAGAGCAAAAAATGGCAAAGAAAAGAGTTAAAGCTTTAGAAGAGGCCGTCATTGAGGTGGTCGCTGAATCAAGTGAACCACGTTCTGGCGAAACCAACGAAACCAAGCCACTCAAAGGTGTTGCTCGGTTAGAGGAAGAGGGCGATATCGCAGCCGACTATTTAGAGGCGCTTTTGGATATAGCCGACCTAGATGGCGATATCGATATTGATGTTGAAAATGATCGCGCATCCCTTGCCATTGTTGGAGGAAAACTTCGCCACTTAGTTGGTAGCAATGGAGAGGTATTAGATGCTATTCAAGAGCTCACGCGATTAGCGGTACAAACCGCTACAGGTGATCGATCGCGTCTAATGCTAGACATCGACAATTTTCGGGCTAATAAACGCACAGAGTTAAAGAAGCTTGCTCAGGAAAAGGCGCAAGAGGCTACATCAACGGGCACAGCCATCAAATTAGCCCCTATGAACGCCTTTGAGCGAAAAATTATCCATGACACAATTCAAGATTTGGGCCTCACAAGTGAGTCCGATGGAGAAGATCCACATCGCTACGTCGTCATTTATAGCGCATAAGTGGATGTTTCACGTGAAACTCTGATTGAGCGGTATTTTCCAGATACTGCGCGAATAATGGCCTATGCCGAATTTCTGGCAGGTCCAGGAGTTGAGCGAGGGTTATTAGGCCCGAGAGAGGCCGATCGAATCTGGGAGCGTCATATATTCAACTGCCTGCCGGTGACCACCCTACTAAAAGAGGGTTCGATAGTCTTTGATGTCGGCTCGGGAGCAGGGTTGCCCGGGGTCGTGATTGCCCTTGCTAGACCTGATGTGCATGTCGTTTTAATTGAGCCATTAGAGCGCAGAGTGGAGTTTCTTAAAGAGGCAGTAGTAGGTCTCAATATTGAGGTCATTCGCGGGCAGGCTCAGGATGTTCGCGCTACTGCTCACTACGTTACCGCCAGGGCACTTGCCCCTTTAGAGAAGTTAAAGAAAATGACGTGGCATCTTGTGAAAACAGGTGGCTCATTAATGGCGATTAAAGGTAAGTCGGCTGAAATTGAGATGAAATCTCTCCCTCTTTCGATTCTTCACGAAGTAGAACTAGCGGGAATTGAACTCGGACGCATAGTTGAGGTGCGCAAAGGTGCTTAACTAAGCACTGTGGATGATTCACGTGAAACAAAAAAGATAGTTGGGACCCGCCGGCTGCGTGAGGCGATGGTAAAACCGTCAGGCCTTCGAATTATTACAGTGGCCAATCAAAAAGGCGGAGTCGGCAAGACCACTTCGACAGTCAATATAGCGGCAGCTCTTTCCATGGGAGGTTTGAGAGTTTTAGTTATTGATCTTGACCCACAAGGAAATGCCTCAACTGCCTTTGGGGTGGAGCATCTTGAAAACCCTGGAATCTACGAAGTTTTAATGGGTGATTTAACGTTAGAGGCCTGTGTTCAAAAAGTTAAAGGCTTTCCATCATTGGAATGCGTGTCATCAAATACATCCCTTGCTCAAGCCGAAATCGAATTAGTGCCGATGGTCGCGCGAGAGATGCGACTTAAAGAGGCAATTGAAGAGTTGGTCGCAGAACGCCTACTTCGAGGGGAAGCCCTGGACTATATCTTTATTGATTGCCCTCCAAGTTTAGGTCTACTGACTATTAATGCGTTGAGCGCTGCGAAAGAAATGTTGATTCCAATCCAATGCGAATATTATGCACTTGAAGGCCTATCTCAACTTTTGAAAACATATGAATTAGTGAAGAAACGTTTAAATACAAATTTAAAACTTTCGACATTTGTTTTAACAATGTTTGATGGACGCACACGTTTAGCCAATGATGTTGCTAACGAAATTCGAAAACATTATCCAAACGAGTTAATTGACATTCCGATTCCACGCGCGGTCCGCGTTTCAGAGGCACCAGGATTTAATCAGACCGTCATGACGTATGACGCGTCATCTCCTGGGGCGATTGCATACATGTCGGTCGCCCGCGAATTAGCAGTGCGCTCAAAACCACTTGACGCCAACGTTATTTCAATACATTACAAACATGAAGGTGAGATTGCATAATGGTACGTCGCGGCGGGCTAGGAACAAACCTAGATGTATTAATTCCTACTTCATTAACTGTGCAGGGACGAGAAGTAGCAACACAAGACGTAGTAGACATCAATTCGATATCACCAAATCCACGACAACCACGTAAACACTTCGATCAAGGCGCACTTAATGAATTGATTGCCTCCATTAAAGAGATTGGAATTTTGCAACCTCCAGTAGTGCGGCAAATATCACCAAGTTCGTATGAATTAATTATGGGCGAGAGACGGTATCGTGCAGCAAAGGCTGCAGGGCTTACAACAATTCCTGTAATTATCCGACAAACTGCCGATAATGAATTATTGCGCGAGGCTTTAATTGAAAACATTCACAGAAGTCAACTAAATGCACTAGAAGAGGCCGCGGCATATTCGCAACTACTCACCGACTTTAATTGCACACATGAAGAGCTAGCACAGAAACTTGGTCGATCTCGCCCACTAATTTCAAACACTATTCGCTTAATGAATCTACCGATTTCGGTTCAAGCAAAAGTAGCCTCCGGTGCAATAACTGCAGGACACGCCCGAGCTTTGCTTGGTTTAAACAATACTCAAACTATTGAAAATCTCGCGTCAAGAATTGTG
>JAYTTL010000140.1:0-1828 GCA_043745325.1 Actinomycetes bacterium | reverse complement strand
ATCAGTGCGCCGAGAAAGCTCGGAAAAGGAGAATAAAATGTAGAAGGAATTACAAATTTGAAACCTTTTAGATGAACCCAGTGGGGACTAGCCACACGGTAAAGCCTAGCCAGCAGCCGGAAGCGAGTGTTGCGTTAAATCAGGTGACTGTACTAACGAAGCGTACACAGCTAGCACTTAGGCCGCGTTATTGAGCTCCGAAATATGTATAGTATGAGCCCATCGTTTTGATCTTTTGGTGGGCAATACCGTTTCATGCGCCATGGCAAGTGTGGAATGGTCGTACCGGAGTCTTAGAGCGGGGCGCAGGTGCAAGGGTTTAACGGGAACTCGGGAAAGTCTGCGCAATTGGCAGATATCGGAGTGTTTTCATAGTAGTGACGACAATGGCGAACTCGAGCACCTGAAGAGGAGCCAGACGAGCGAAGGGAAACACCGAGAAAATGGAACTCTAGATGGGAGATTGGAATCGACATGCAAGGGTCACAAAACCAGTTAACAGGACAACTAGAGATAGCAGAACGTGCTCGTCTTCAAAGTCCGAAAATGGTGTTTACATCACTGAATAAATACCTGACTAAAGAATGGTTAGATGCGGCGTACAGTAAGACGCGAAAAGATGGGGCAACAGGAGTTGACGGTCAGACAGCGCAAGACTTCGATACAGAGTATTCGACTAACATCGGAGAACTACTCGAGCTTGCTAAATCTGGTCGCTACCAGGCTCCGCCGGTAAGGCGTGCTTATATTCCCAAGGATAATGGCGAAAAGCGCCCCTTGGGAATCCCGACGTTTGCAGACAAGGTTCTGCAACGCGCGGTGCTGATGATCCTAGAACCAATTTTCGAGCAGGACTTCTTGGATTGTTCGTACGGGTTTCGACCCGGGCGTTCAGCAATTCAAGCGGGAGAAGATTTACGTGAAATGCTTTACGCCATGGGAGAATGTTACGTAATCGATGTCGACGTAAGAAAATACTTCGACTCGATCGACCACAGTTTCCTTCGGACAATGATCGAGCAAAGGGTAAGAGACGGCGTGATAAAGCGTCTGATTGGAAAATGGCTGAGTGCTGGAGTGTATGAGGATGGTGTACGTAAAATGCAGGCAACGGGAAGTCCCCAGGGTGGAGTAATTTCTCCACTTTTAGCCAACATATTTATGCATCACGTTTTAGACGAGTGGTTCCACGAGGTAGTAGCCAAGGCAGTGAAGGGACCTATAAAACTGGTTCGTTTTGCTGATGACTTTGTGATAGTAGCAAAGCACAAAAGCGATGCGGATAGAATTTTTAGTGTACTTGGAAAACGCTTTGAGAAGTACAGCCTTAAAATCCACGACGAGAAAACAAAACTGATTCACTTCAGTCCTAAGACTGGATCAACGTTTAACTTTTTAGGATTTACCTATTACTGGGGAAAATCACAGAGAGGACGTTCAATCCCGAAGAGGAAAACAGCCAAAGACCGGACCAGACGGATGGCGAAAAAGATCAAACTACTGTGCAAGGAAATAAGGCACGAGAAGATCATAGACCAATGCAAACGGATAAACAAAACCCTGGTAGGAATCTACAACTACTATGGAGTTAGCTTTAATATGCGTGCACTTGGAATAATTTTCCGCATCACCCAACGGCACTGGTATCGAGCCTTAAGCTCGAGATCCCAGACCAAGCATTTGAACTGGGACAAATTCAATGAACTTCTAAAGTGTTACCCACTTAAAAGTCCATATCTGCCCCATTCAAAATTCAGCTCTTAGCGAATCCATTTTCAAGAGGAGCCGGATGCCTTAATTGGGCAAGTCCGGATCTGCGCGGGGACTC
>JAYTTL010000139.1:0-6657 GCA_043745325.1 Actinomycetes bacterium | reverse complement strand
CAGCAAACACACCGGTACAACTTGTTTGGGGGACAACTGAAAATGCCTCATGGGCAGTTGAAGTAACTCCAGCCACCGTTAACTACCTCGGGGTTAATTTCACGACGACACCACTATTTATTGATATTGCAACCATCACAACCGATGCACAAGGTGCTTTCACCTATAAGACAGTGACTCCATCTGACTTCGGTGGGACACATGATGTGTATGCGATAGTTGCTGGTGCGGCCGCTGGTAAGGGCGGAATGCAAATTGGTCGAACTTTCACGATGTCACCTAAAACCGGACCGGTTGGAACACCATTTACTGTGACCTACACCGGACTCGGACCAAAGCTCTATGGCTCTGGTGGTGCACTTATTTATGACAATAAATACGTTGGAGAGTTGCAAGGACGCTGGACCCGTGGCACGGCAAAGGCGATAGTCATTGCAACTGGTCGTGTAGGAAAACACTATGTCACTGCCAATGCCGCATTGAGTTTCTCGTATCTGAATATATTGCAGTCACCAGATCCATTCGGTACCCCAGGAACAGAGATCTTTACAGTCACAAAAGATAAGGGTGCTTTCAAGCCAACCATCACATACCCACCTCTTCTAGTCCCCACCGTTGATCAGAAGGCGGGAATAGGAATCTCTACAAGTGCTTTTGACGCAGACTCAAAAGCAGTCGCAACTCTTTCGGTAAATCGTGGCGTAGTCGAGAGCAAGACAACCATAAAAGTCACGGGGCTTTCAACGACAGGAACACATAGCGTGGTCTGGTCTACCGTTGTTGGAAATCGATTTAACTGTGCCTCTGGAACCTGCTGGGTCTATAGCCCGATTCCACTTGCAACAGTTGATGCCGTAAATGGAACCATCGAGAAGGAAATTACCATTCCAAACCATCTTGGGGGATGGCATTCAATTCAAGTGATGTCTGGCGACAAAATTGAAGCTCAAATTTCATATTATGTTCAACAGAGCATCGTAGAGTTTAAAGACAGCGCCGGAAAAATTATCTCCTATGGCACCGCAGCGTGGGATGGTTCTGGATCGTTAGAAGCTTTTGCCAAAGCCGGTTCAGGTGAAGGAAAAACTACATTTAAAGAGGGTGAAGAGTTCACGATAAGCGTCAGAGGCGTTGGCTGGACCCAGATGGATAACACACTCGCTGTTTCATACGATAATGCACATATAGGTTATGGATGTGGATTTAATTCCAATGGTTACGTAGTTTTCAGATTACGTGCAACTGGTGGGCCAGGAACTCATATCATTAACTTGCGTCCGCTTCTATACACACAACAGCCATCCTTCGCCAATGCACATTTTGGAATGGTGCCGTTCTTAACGTGGGATAGCGATTTCCCAGGTCTAGCACTTGGATATCAAATTCCAATGTATACCTTCGCAATTAACGTAACAAAGTAAAAAATTGAGAGTCTAAAGCCTCACTTCTGGTGCTTCCAGAGGTGAGGCTTTAGTTTTTAACAAACGTGCAACAGGTGATGGCAACCACCAGTTCCAGCGGCCCAGCAAGACCATCGCACTTGGCAGCAAGAGCCCACGAATGATCGTTGCATCAATGAGTACGCCAACGCCAAGACCGACACCCAACTGCTGCAAGCCCGCAAAATGGCCCGTCACTAAGCCACTTACGGCGGCGACAAAGATTATCGCGGCTGCACCTACTACGGCGCCGGTGCTAGCCAGGCCTTCGATGATTGCTTCATTATTACTCGCACCTCGATCACGGGCCTCGCGCATCCTCGCAACAAGAAAAATTTCATAATCCATCGATAGACCAAAGAGAACGACAAAGAGGAAGATAAGTACCCAAGCCTCTATCTGATCAAGTCGATATGTAAGTAGCAACGAGGAAGCCAAACCAAAGTGAAAAACGGCAACTAAAGATGCAAAGGCAACGGTGACTGAGATGAGATCTAAAACTATTGCTTTAAGTGGCAAAATAATTGAACGGAAGGCACGCATGAGTAATACGTAGGTCATAAGAAGTGCAAGCAGGATTATCCAAGGTAATGAGGTGAGAATTGCATGGATGAGATCCACTCCTTGTGCGGGTGGCCCACCTAAGTACAGAACTGAATTCTTACTAAATCCCGAATCTGTCAAATTAATGGTGCGCAAGGTTTCTACTAGTTGATTACTCTCAGGAGCGCCAAGTACGTGTCGGCCAATAATAAAGAACCGTAAATATCGACCGGTGGCCTCGACAAATGGGGGCATTTTATCGGTTGCAACAATAAAAATTTCAGGATTTTTCAATAACCGGTTTGTTAACTTAATACGCGCTAAATTTACGGAGGAGCTTTGGGCTAGGTTCTCGATGCCAAGATCTATGACAACCTCATGAGGTGTGATCACTCCCGGACCTGCGCGATTGACGACCATTGATAGTGCGTGTGCTGATTCAAGATCACTTGGGATTGCAGTGAGTGAGCTCGGGGTGGTGGAAAGCCAGAAAACCGAAGAGGCCAAAATTGCTAGGATTATAAGGGCACCTGTAAAAACCGATTTCGGTCGTGCGATGACAAAACGCGCAGTTTTAGCCCACACGCCACCCATGTCGTTGGCTCGGGCGAAGATACCCCGAAAACCACGTGTGGAAACGGCGCTATGGCCAAGAAGTGAGAGCATCGCTGGAAGAAGTGTTATCGCGGCTACCATTGAAGCCAACGGCATAATCAATCCTGCGGCGCCTAGTGAACGTATGAATGGAACGGGAACAAAGAGAAGGATTGCAAGAGCGATGGAAACAATTGATCCCGAAATTATTACAGTTCTACCCGCCGTTGCCATCGTTGTTGTGAGCGCTTCATCTATACCTGAATGCGGGTTCTCTCGCAGCTCTCGTCGATATCGATAAAGAATGAGTAGAGAATAGTCAATTGCAATTCCTAAGCCGATAAGCTCTATGATGTTTGGAATGTACAGCACCATTAACGTCTTTTGAGCTAAAAGAAAAATAAACGAAAGAGCTAAAGAGATTGATGCCATTGCAAAAATGAATGGGATTAAGACAGATAGTGATAGACCAAGAATCAAAATCAAGAGAAATAGAGCCAAAGAAATAGCGACTACTTTCCCTCTATTTAAATCACTTGCCAAAACTGGTGAGACATCATGATTAATTGCCGGCGGTCCAGTTACTTGAGCTCCAAGTAAGTTTTGATCAGAGATAGCCACGCGCAGTGCATCCGTATATTGTGCAGCCTCTAGAAGTGACATTGGTGTAGTAATGCTTGAAAGCAAAATCCCACCTATTGCTTTTTGTATTGTGACGACGGAGTTCGGAATCACTGAAGCCGCTGTGATAATTGAGGATTTGTATTCTTCTATTTGGGCCAGAGTCGAAGTTTTGTATTTATAGACAATAGTGAAGGTTCCTTCAGTATTTTCGCCAAAGCGCTCGGTAAGAATCGCATTCGCACCTGCCGATTGACTACCAGGTACATCCAATGAAGTTGTTAAGTATTTGCCTAAATTTGCTTGTGCGTACGAGCCTGTGATTGCAACCAGGATCCACATTACTATTACAAGTAGTCGATAGCGGATGACTGCACGAGTCCACCGTTGCAACATGCTGCAAAGTCTAATGATTTGCAGAAAAAAAAATCTGACTCTATTATTGGAATGATTAAGGGGAGTACCTCGCAACAGCTACCTCGTCAACACGGTGTTAAAACCCGGGGAGCTGGCCGAAAAACGGTTAGGGAGACCTTGACCATTTTCTATTAATGGCAATCAAGGGGGAACCACATGCAGGTCTCAGCAGCAATATGGATAGCAACCATAGGATTAATCGCATTCTTAATTCTGCTCGATTTATTTACTGCCAGTAGGAAACCGCATGAAGTAAAGTTTAGAGAAGCAATCTTATGGACGCTCTTCTATGTCAGCATCTCCATCGGCTTCGGTATCTGGGTTTGGAACAACTATGGCTCGGTTTTCGGCACCGAATTTTTTGCGGCATATCTGGTTGAGTATTCGCTGTCGGTGGATAACCTTTTTATATTCGTAATTATCTTGACTCAATTCGCGGTGCCGAGCATCTATCATCAAAAAACACTTCTTATCGGCGTCTTTCTCGCACTCATTTTTCGAGCAGTCTTTATAGCCTTGGGTGCCGCAGCAATCGCCTCGTTTGCCTTCACTTTCGTCATCTTTGGCGCAATCTTGATTTGGACCGGCGTTGGGCTCTTCAGGCACTGGGATGCAGATCCAAATCCTAATGATAATTTCTTAGTTCGAAAGCTACGGAGTTCAATGGCTATGGTCGATGAGTTTCACGGTACAAAACTATTTGTACGCTTAAATGGAAAGCGTTTTGCAACACCGATGTTCTTGGTCATCATTGCAATTGCATCGACCGATCTACTTTTTGCACTTGATTCAATTCCGGCAACTTTTGGCGTTACCTCCGAGACCTTTTTAGTTTTTACCGCAAATGCGTTTGCCTTACTTGGATTGCGAGCACTGTACTTTCTACTCAAAGGTCTACTGGACAGGTTAATTTATCTATCGCTCGGGCTTTCAATCATCTTGATGTTCATCGGCACAAAGCTCATTCTCACATTCCTCCATGAGCAGTATGCACAAGTACCAAAAATTCCTACCGTTATTAGCCTAGGAGTCATCGTTTTGATTCTTGCCGTCTCAACGGTTGCCAGCGTCATTAAGAGTAAATCTGATCCTGCGGCAAGGGCGCATGCAGGTCGAATTACGGCCGAAGAGCGCGATATTTCAGATTAAAGCGAGCTTACGGCGAATTTATTGCCAAACTCGCGTGGTTTTGCCAGATTCGGGGCGCTTTGCTGGCAGGATTGACCATATTCACTTCAACCCAGTACTGGAGAGTTCACAATGAATAAAAAAGAGATTATTGCAAAGTTAGCCGCCGATTCAAAGCAGAGTGAGAGCGCTGTCTCATCCGTATTAGAGGCTCTAGAGTCCCTGGCGATCTCAATGCTCCAAAGCAAGGAGAAGCTCGTAATTCCTGGCTTTATCTCAATCGAGGCCGTGGCCCGTGCAGCACGTTCAGGTCGTAACCCACAGACAGGTGCGGTTCTACAGATTCCAGCACGCACTGGCGTAAAGGTCAGCGCAGGCACAAAGCTAAAGAAAGCAGTTGCTTAAACTATTTAAACATTCATAGAGAAAAGAGGGTGCGAGATTAAACTCTCGCGCCCTCTTTTCTCTACCCTGTAATAGGGAGAGTTTTTAAGGAGATTTGTTATGGGTAGAGCCCACGAAGTTTGTGTGCCTCTGCCACGCGTGCAACACCTAACATATGCGCCGCCTCACGCCATGTAACCTTGCGGCTCGTAGCCATCTCTTCAACTTCATTAAATGCCTTCATCAAAATACGATTTAAGTTTGTTCTTACTTCATCGCCATCCCAGGCATAATTTTGCTTATCCTGCACCCACTCAAAGTAGGAGACTATTACTCCACCCGAGTTAGCCAAAATATCGGGGACCACAAGAATTCCCTTATCATTTAAAATTGCATCACCCTCTGGAGATGTAGGAGCATTTGCACCTTCTACAACAATCTTGGCTTTGATTCCAACCGCGCTTAATCCAGTAATTGAATCAGAAAGTGCGGCGGGAATGAGCACATCAACATCTAAATGCAACAGCTCAAGATTGCTTAAGCGATCTGTGCCGGGAGCATCCAAATTTTTGTGTGTCAAGAAATGAGACCAAAGTTGGCTCACATTCTCAAAACCGATGACCGCGCCATTGACATCGCTGACGGCAACAACTTTTAGGCCCATGTTTTCTAGTGCAACTGCGGCCCAGTAACCAACTTTACCAAAACCCTGAATCGCAACCGTTGCACCTACTGGATTAATTCCACGCATTCGTAGCGCTTCGCGGGTAGAAATCGCAACCCCGTCACCTGTTGCAGAGTTACGCCCAAGGGATCCACCAAGAACAATTGGTTTTCCGGTTACAACTCCAGGAACTGAAAACCCCGCATTAACTGAGTACGTGTCCATCATCCACGCCATGTTGCGCTCATCGGTTCCAACGTCAGGTGCTGGAATATCTCGCTCGGGACCGATAATCGGCAGTATTTCAGATGTATATCGACGCGTTAATCGCTCGTTTTCGCGTACCGATAGCGTGGAGGCATCGACGGCGATTCCTCCCTTAGCTCCGCCAAAAGGAAGGTTCGTTAAGGCGCACTTCCACGTCATCAACATGGCAAGGGCGATTGTCTCTTCAAGATCTATTTGTGGGTGAAAACGAACGCCACCTTTAGAAGGTCCACGCGTTGTTGAGTATTGAACTCGGTATCCCTTATACATTTCGACTTTATCATTATCTCGCCGCAAGGGAACGGCAACTTCTAAAATTCTTCTTGGTGTTGAAAGTGTTTGCCAATCATTTTCAGAAAGGCCTAGTTGATCTACCGCCGTACGTAGTTGGGCGCGTGCAGTTTCGAAAGCTGACTCCGTTGTCATAAGAGAAATCTATCGCTGATATAACAAATAACCCTAATTTTTCACCTGAAATCAATCTCACAGCAGACTCAAAGATATAGAAAGTATTGTCCAGAGGGGCTACTGATAGAGTATTGACATGTTTCACGACCGTACAAAGAGGGCCAAGATTTCATTGGGCTTTTCTCTTGTTCT
>JAYTTL010000138.1:0-1838 GCA_043745325.1 Actinomycetes bacterium | reverse complement strand
AGATTTACAAAATTGCCGCTCCGCTAAAGGAAGGCATCTCAACAGAGAATGCTAAAAAGATTGCAAAGTTTCTTCGCGATGAAGGTCCAAAATCTATTAAGACGCAGATTCAGGGAGATGAACTTCGTGTTACATCAAAGAGCCGTGATGATCTCCAAGAGAGTATGGCGATGGTTAAAGAAGGCGGCTGGGATTTTGCAGTTCAATTTACGAACTTTAGATAATTGAATCACCACAAAGCAGGATTACTTTTTGGAGTAAGTGCCTACGCGCTTTGGGGTGCTTTCCCATTGTATTGGCCGCTGCTTAAACCAGCGACAGCTCTTGAAATAGTTTCGCACCGCGCGGTATGGACAATGGTTTTCTGCATCATAATCTTGGCAATTACAAAGTCACTCAAAGCCACTCGTGAGACTATGAAGCGACCTAAAGTTGCGGCAAGATTATTTCTAACATCGATTCTGATTTCGATCAACTGGCTGGTCTACATCTGGGCCACTAATAACGGCCATGTCGTGGAAGCATCGCTTGGTTATTACATAAATCCATTAGTAATGATTGGCTTTGGAGTATTTTTTTTGAAAGAGAAAATGCGTCCATTGCAATGGCTCGCGGTTGGAATCGCTACTTTAGGTGCTCTCGTTCTGACTTTTGATTATGGCCGCTTGCCTTGGATTGCCCTTATTTTAGCTATCTCTTGGGGTAGCTATGGATTTATTAAAAAGCAGTTAGGGCTTGGAGCGCTTGAAGGTTTGACTATTGAAACCCTTTTTGCGAGCCTGCCATACCTTCTTTATCTCCTGTATCTGGGCAATAAAGGTACTGGACAGTTCGGTCACGGCGTAGGAATCACTATCCTCCTACTCAGCGCAGGCGCAGTTACGGCAATTCCTCTCTTACTATTTAATGGATCGACAACTCGCTTACCTCTTACGGTGCTTGGTTTGTTGCAATACATAACACCAACGATTCAATTTTCGATTGGCGTTTGGGTACGTCATGAAGACATGCCCGCTACACGCTGGATTGGATTTGTGATTATCTGGATTGCACTGATAGCGCTTGCCACAGATTTAATAAAATCAAGCCGATCGGTCGATTACCGCATCGCACAATGACATCAACGCACCAGTTGCATCACAAACTGGTAGTGGTCCGAGAGCAAGGCGTGCCTGGCGCGCCATGTTATGCAATTGTTCGCGAGATTCATCGAGTGCTTTATGACTTCGAAGTTGGCTTAAGACTTGTTGCACTATTACTTCATCCTCAATAGGTGAAGAAAGTAGTTTCTGAAGCTCACGATCGACGATATCCGTTGAATTCATGACATTTAAAGTTACAAGTGTGAGTACTCCTTCACGAAGATCGGTTCCTGGTGTTTTACCGGATTGATTTGATTCACTCGCAATATCGATGACATCGTCAGCTAATTGAAATGCAATCCCGATTTTTTCTCCAAAGAGCGTGACGGTATCCGTAATTTCAATAGGGGCGCCTGAAACCATTCCTCCGTAACGTGCGCTAGCAGCGATTAGTGAGCCCGTTTTATCAGCAACAACCTTTAAGTAATGCTCTAGTGCATCTTGGCCAGGATTGGGTCCTTGAGTCTCCATAATCTGACCAATTACAAGACGTTCGAATGTGCGTGCCTGTAAACGCACCGCTTCGGCGCCAAGGTCGGCTAATAAGTCAGAGGATTTTGCAAAGAGAAAATCCCCCGTAAGAATTGCAATCGTGTTATTCCAACGCATATTGGCGCTTTCAACACCACGACGAAGCGGCGCTTCGTCCATAACATCATCGTGATACAGGGTTGCAAGGTGTGTGATTTCGCAAGC
>JAYTTL010000137.1:0-6704 GCA_043745325.1 Actinomycetes bacterium | reverse complement strand
GGCTATTAATACCCTTGAGAATATAGAGCTAAAAGTTATCGTAAAGAAATTAGGCGTTAAGGCGGTAAAGAGAGTTACGAACATTTCGCCAAAAGTTGCAAGCAAAGTTAAACGTGGCAGTACGGTCACAATTACCGTAGGGTAGGCCGATGCCTGCGAAGAAGCCTAGGATTGGCGCCCATACTCCGACTACTGGCGGGATGGCTAAACGCTCCATTGAATATGCAAAAACCACTGGCGCTGAAGTAATTCAAGTCTTTGCCTCAAGTCCTCGCATGTGGGCGATGCCTGCAGCAAAGCCGGATTTAGATGAAGCTTTTCGCACCAAGGCCACTGACCTCGATATCCAAACATATGTGCATGCACCATTTCTTATTAACTTGGGCTCCCCCACTGAGGCCACGTACTTAAATTCATTGGCATCTACTGCTTATTCTCTTGCCCGCGGCGCTGATATTGGCGCCTTAGGAGTCGTGATTCATACAGGCTCTGCAGTTGATGTTAACCATGTTGAAGCGGCATGGAAACAGATTCACGAGGGCATGATGCCAATTTTAAATGCCTTAGATGATGATTCACCTTTTCTACTTTTAGAGCCGACAGCCGGTCAAGGCCAATCACTCGTTAAAAAGTTAGGCGATCTTGAAAATTATTTAAAGGCCCTTGAATATCATCCTAAAGTAGGCATCTGTTTGGATACGTGTCATGTTTTTGCCGCTGGCCATGACATCTCAGTAAAAGGTGGGATGACTAAGACAATTGATTTGCTCATCGAGATAGCAGGTATTGAGCGACTCAAATTAATTCACGCCAATGATTCGATGGATGTTTGTGGCGCCTTAAAAGATCGTCACCAAAATTTAGGTGATGGCCATATAGGCATGAGCCCCTTTGCCGAACTTCTCGCGCACCCAGCGGTGGCTAATTCGCCTTTAATTTTAGAGACTCCCGGAATGGAGGAAAAGCACACGCTTGAAATTGCACTCCTCAAGAAACTTCGTGATGCATAATGAGGAGCGTTCAACATCAGTGGAAGCTACAACTGGCACCGTGGGCTTTATTGATCGTTGCAATGTCATGGGGTCTGGCTTTTGTGGTGATGAAAGATGCAATCGAACGTCAAAGTGTCAACAACTTTCTCTTTACGCGCTTTAGCGTTGCGGTCTTAATAATGCTTCTGATTCGTCCGAAGGTCTTTCATGCAATGAACCGTGGGCTAGTTCTTCGCGGTGGCACAGCTGGATTATTCTTAGGTATTGGATATATCTTCCAAACCTTTGGCTTAGAGCGCGCTGGCGCTGCTATCACTGGATTTGTCACTGGACTTTACGTCGCCTTAACTCCATTATTGGCGTTAATTATTTTGCGCCAGCGAGTAAGTCGATTTACTTTGAGCTGTGTGGCAATCGCCACTACTGGACTAGGTTTGCTCTCTATCCATGGATGGTCAATAGGCCAAGGTGAACTTCTCATTTTTATTAGCGCAATCTTCTTCGCACTTCATATTATCGCGCTCAGCCAGTGGAGTGCAGGCCGAGATGCCTATGCGATGACCATTGTCCAATTGACAGTGTGCGCAGCTTTATCCGGATTTGCTTCGATTCCATCAGGATATTCACCACCACCTGATCTTGGAGTCTGGGCTAGCGTTGCCTTCACAGCCATCTTTGCAACAGCTGCCGCATTCATCATTCAAACGTGGTCACAAGCGCATATGAGCTCAACGCGAGTAGCGGTGATTCTGACAATGGAGGTAGTTTTCGCCGCCCTGTTTGCAATTGTTTTTGGAGGCGAGAGCCTTACATTACAAAGCGCACTTGGTGGGGCTTTAGTTGTATCGGCCATGTATTTAATTGTCATAAAAGAAGAGAGGTAGGCTTGCTACCATGGCAATTGATCTTCGTTCAGATACCGTAACGCGGCCATCTTTAGGCATGCGCGATGCAATTGCACAGGCACCTGTTGGCGATGATGTCTATGGCGATGACCCAACCGTAAACTCACTCGAAGAGCGCGTTGCAGAAATGTTTGGCAAAGAAGCAGGCCTCTTTACGCCAACAGGTTCACTTGCAAATCAATTAGCTATTCGTATGTTAGTTGCGCAAGGTGAAGAGTTAATTGCAGAAACGAATTCGCACATAGTCCGCGCCGAACTTGGAGCAGCGGCAGTTTTTAGCGGAATTACAACTCGTACGTGGCTAGCCCATCGCGGTCTACTCAAAGCGAGCGATGCCCTAGACATTGCTCGCCCAGATTCTGGACCATACTTAGTTTCAACGACCGCGATTGCCGTTGAAAATACACATAACTTTGGTGGAGGAACGATTCAATCAATGAGTGAGATGACTACTCTTCGAATCGGTGCTGATTCAATGGGCTTAACACTTCATTTAGATGGTGCTCGGATATGGAATGCCCACGTTGCAAGTGGAGTTTCATTTCTTGATTATGGCAAGCATTTTGACACAATAAGCGTCTGTTTATCAAAGGGGCTCGGTGCCCCCGTAGGTTCACTCATGCTTTCAACGAAAGAGCGCGTAGCCAAGGCCCGTGTTTGGCGAAAACGATACGGCAGTGGGATGCGCCAAGTTGGAGTGTTAGCAGCTGCTGGACACTTTGCCCTCGACCATAATATTGAAAGGTTAGTCGATGATCATCGCCGGGCACGAGAGCTAGCGTTGGCACTGAACGCAATTGATGCAACGCTTATCGATCCATCCACGGTTGAAACTAATATTGTTGGTTTAGATCTCGGCTTGATGCCATTTACTGCCGCTGAATTTGCAAAGCATTGTCGTGATGCTGGACTTCTCATCAGTGCGTTAGGCCCAAAGTACGCTCGTCTTGTAACCCATATGGATTTTGACGATACTCAATGCGAGCAAGCGATTGAGATCTTAAAAAAAGCCTTCGTGGCTTAAGAGCCACTCTTTTTTATCAACACCAGAGGCATAGTTTCCAAGAGCTCCACCTGTTTTAACAATACGGTGACATGGCACCACCACCATGATGGCGTTATTTGCACATGCAGTGCCTGCCGCGCGCACGGCTGCAGGTGATCCTGCATTAGCAGCTAAGTCTGAATATGAAATTACTTTTCCAGCCTTAATTTTTCGCATGGCCTTCCAAGCAGCTTGTGAAAATGTTGCACCATTTTGGCGCACTTTAATCGCATTGATTGCGCTCAAGTCACCATCAAAGTAGTCGCTGATTAAGTCGGAAATAACTGGAATTGACTTGACTACCTTGACATTTTTTCCCGCAATTAATGCCGCAATAGTCGAAAGATTTGCACCAATTAGAATCTGATCATCGGCTAATAAATTAAGTGTGCCTATCGGGGTCTTAATAGATGTTACGAAGAGTGGCACGTGCCTAAATTAGCGTTCTCGCAACATCTCCGCAACTAAAAAGGCAAGTTCGAGCGACTGCGCATGATTTAACCGTGGATCACAGGCGCTTTCATATCGAGTTGATAAGTCTTCATGAGAAATCTTTTCGCCCCCACCGATACACTCAGTAACATCATCTCCCGTGAGTTCAATATGCACGCCGCCTGGGTGGGTTCCGAGGGCTTTATGGACTTGGAAGAAACCTTTAACCTCATCGAGCACATCATCAAAACTGCGTGTCTTATAGCCCGATGGCGCTTCGTAGGTGTTGCCATGCATCGGATCGCAGACCCATAAGACCTTAGCTCCTGACTTCGTAACCCCATCGACAAGGGCTGGAAGTAACTGGCGAATTGAGCCCGCGCCCATGCGAGTAATCAAAGTCAACCGCCCGGGTTCACGATGTGGATCTAATTTTTCGATTAAAGCAAGGAGATCCTCAACCGTACTCTTTGGCCCTAGCTTTACCCCGATGGGGTTATGAACTTTGGCGGCAAAATCAATATGCGCGCCATCTAATTGGCGCGTTCGCTCTCCAATCCAGATAAAGTGGCCCGAAACATCATATGGATTACCTGTGCGCGAGTCGATACGCGTTAAAGCCTTTTCATACTCCAAAATAAGTGCTTCATGACTTGAGAAGAAATCAACAGATTTAAATGACTCGGGATTAACACCAGCAGAGTTCATGAAGGCCAATGCCCGTCCAATTTCATTGGCCATTTGCTCATAACGCATACCAACTGATGACTCGCGAATGAATCCCTTGTTCCATTCATGGACTTGACGCAGATCGGCAAATCCACCCTGAGTAAAGGCTCGCACTAAATTCAGTGTGGCTGCCGAAGTGTTATAGACACGTACTAAACGATGTGGATCAGGTGTACGCGCTTTCTCATTGAATTCAAGATCATTAACGGCATCTCCACGGTATGCCGGCAGAGTTATATCTCCGCGAGTTTCGGTCTCAGTCGAGCGCGGTTTGGCAAACTGTCCCGCCATTCTGCCAACTTTTATCACGGGAAGACTGGAGTGGTACTGCAAAACGGCGGCCATCTGAAGAATCGTTTTAATGCGATTTCGAATGGAATCGGCCGTTGCTGCGGCAAAGGTCTCGGCGCAATCTCCTCCTTGCAGCCAAAATGCCTTCCCTGCGGCGGCAAGGGCAATGCGCGCCTTTAAATCATCACACTCTCCGGCAAAAACTAAGGGAGGAAAAGATTTCAACTCGGCAACGGCCAACTTAATCGCCTCGCCATCGGGACCGCCTGGCCAATGAGGTTGTTGGGCGGCAATTAAGCCCGGCGTGAAGAGCGAATCAAGGGATGAGTTCATGATGACAAGAGTAGAGAGTCCAGAGGTGTGCGCGATGCGCAATTAACCAAAGAAAATCTCGGCCTCCTTGTAGCGCTCCATTGGAACTAATTTAAGTTTTTCAGTCGCTGAAATCAGAGGTACACGAACGATATCGGTGCCATGGAGTGCAACCATTTTTCCCCAGTCGCCTTCATGCGCTGCAGTTATCGCGTGTAATCCAAAGCGAGTGGCTAGAACTCGATCAAATGCCGTAGGTGAGCCACCTCGCTGAATGTGACCTAGTACAGATGTACGTGCCTCTTTGCCTGTCTTTGCCTCAATCTGTTCGGCTAACCAGTCGCCGATTCCTGCAAGTTTTACATGACCAAATGAATCCAAACTTTGATCTTTAACTGCCATGTCTCCATCTTGCGGGATGGCTCCTTCTGCAATCACGATAATCGGGGCATAGTGGGATTTAAATCTAGATTCAACCCACTCGCAGACTTTATCTACGGAGAATTTTTGTTCAGGAATCAAAATGCAGGCCGCACCTCCAGCAAGACCTGCGTGCAAGGCGATCCAACCGGCGTGACGACCCATTACTTCAACAATCAATGCTCGATGATGCGACTCGGCCGTTGTATGCAAACGATCTATGGCCTCTACTGCGATATTGACAGCGGTATCAAAACCAAAAGTATAGTCAGTGTTATTTAAATCATTATCTATTGTCTTTGGAACTCCAATAACTTTGACACCAAGGGAATCCAATTTTGTTGCAACTCCAAGTGTGTCTTCGCCACCGATTGCAATCAAGGCGTCGATTCCGGCCTTGGACAAATTCTCTTTGATTTTTTCTACGCCGCCCTCGATTTTAAAGGGGTTCGTTCGAGAGGATCCAAGGATGGTTCCACCGCGAGGCAAAATACCGCGGGTTGTTTCTATCGTTAAAGGCATTGTTTGGCCCTCAAGTGGACCTTTCCAACCGTCGCGAAAACCAACGAACTCATGTCCGTACTCTTTAACGCCCTTGCGAACGAGGGCACGAATGACCGCATTTAAACCTGGGCAATCTCCACCACCAGTGAGTACACCAATACGCATTTTTAACTCCAGTAAAAAATATTCGATGACGAGGGGCTCAGAACTTTCACATTCGCCCTACTTGTGGTCAACGTTGACTGGGACAGTCTAGCCTTGTGACATGGCAAATCGACAAATCATCGCCGGCGTTGACTCTTCGACACAGTCGGTGAAAGTTGTCCTGCGCGATGCCAATACGGGTGAGTTAATCCGTCAAGGGCGCGCAACCCATCCCGAAGGTACCGAAATCGATCCCATGCTCTGGAAATTAGCTTTAGATACTGCGATAAGCAACGCCGGCGGACTAGAAGACGTCTCTGCAATCTCAATTGCCGGACAACAGCATGCAATGATTGCAATCGATAGCCAAGGTGAAATTATTCGCCCCGCACTTTTATGGAATGACACGCGTTCGGCAGCGGCCGCACTTGATTTAAATCGCGAAGCCGGTGGCAATAGTGAGATTGCTAGAAAAACTGGTTCAGTCTTAGTTGCATCTTTTACCGCCACCAAACTTCGCTGGATGGCCGATAACGAACCACACAATGCGGCCAAAGTTTCATCGGTTGCGCTGCCCCATGATTGGCTATCGTGGCAATTACAAGGTGGAAGAGATTTAAATAAACTCTTTACCGACCGCAGTGAAGCATCGGGAACTGGATACTTTGATCCAACCACATCGCACTATCGCGAAGATATCCTGCGCCTTGCATTAAGACATGACTCTGAAGTCATCTTGCCGAAAATTATTCTCACCAATGAATTCGCAGGTGAAACCATCAGCGGTATTCCCATTGCTGCAGGTGCAGGAGATAATGCCGCAGCCGCCCTTGGTCTTCAAATGCAACCCGGCGATGTTGCTATCTCATTGGGTACAAGCGGCACAGCTTTCTCAGTTTCACAAACCCCAACGCATGATTCAAGTGGTTC
>JAYTTL010000136.1:0-6716 GCA_043745325.1 Actinomycetes bacterium | reverse complement strand
GTAATCTCTTTAGATGAATTTTTAGACGCTGGCGAAACAACAATTGCAATTAGCGTTGAAATGATTTCGTTAAGCCCTGCATCGATTGGTGCCGAAATCCGGGCAACTTCACGATGTATCGAAGTTGAAAAAAAGGAGTTAACTTTTGAGTGCGAAGTTCATGAAGGCGAGCGCCAAATAGCTGCCGCAATGATAAAAAGAGCGACGGTAGAGCGAGTTTCTTTCCTCGCACGTACCGCCGCTCAATCGCTGATTAGTTAAATCGTGCTATTTAGCGGTTTTGGTCGCCCAGAAAATCTCAGCAATTTCATCGATCTTTGCAATTAATTCATCTGCAACGGCCACGTCTTGAGTTCCCTTTGTGCCAGCGGCTCCTGCGAGTTTTGTCGCCTCATTAAATAGCGAGTGAAGTTGTGGAAATGATTCAAAGTGTGGAGCCTTGAAGTAATCGGTCCATAAGACCCAAAGGTGCTCCTTAACTTGATGTGAGCGCTCTTCTTTAATTGAAACTGATCGCGAACGAAAATCTGGATCAGAATTTGCTGCGTACTTTTCCATGCAAGCTTTTACCGATAGAGCCTCAAGTTTTGCTTGGGCTGGATCGTAAACACCACATGGAAGATCACAGTGTGCATAGACAGTTTTCTTTGGTGCAAACATGGTTTCCCTCTCTTAAAAATCATCGCGTATAAGTCGTGCGAGTGACAGACTACCGTTCATGAGTAAATTTGGCATGGTTAGGGTCGAGGGTAATTCAATGGCACCAACGTATGGCAATGGTGACTGGCTACTTGTTCTCTGGATGCTGCAATCCCCTCATCGAGGGCGGTTAGGAAGCGTCGCGGTCATAGAGCGTGAAGAACACCCAGGCATCCTTCTCATCAAGCGAATTCAAAAGTCTCATGGGGGTAACTACTGGGTCGAGGGTGACAATAGCGAGAGTACCGATTCACGGGAGTGGGGTTGGATCACACCAAATGAAATAGTAGGGCGAGTTTTGTTTAGAGTTCGAAAAAAGAAGTCGGCCTAATATTTGAAAAAGGGCGCCTACCGAATCTTGATTGGCTCTTATTTCACCAGTTAACGCGTAAATGCTTCAAGCATGAGTGCTTTTTGTTCATCTTCATGTAAGTGATGATTTCCAGTTGCCGGTGACGCTGTGGCGCGCCTAGATACTCGGCGCAAAAGACGCGAACCAAATCCGCGGCCGCCATGTTGTTCGGAAGTACGAAGAGCAATATGAGACCACGGACCCTGATTAGCAGGCTCATCCTGAACCCATAATAAATTAGCATCTGGATGCTTGTTGGCTTCGGCAACCATTTCCTCAATCGGAAGTGGATAAAGAAGTTCAACTCGGATAATTGCCGTGCCGCTTTCACCCATTTTGGCACGCTCGGCAACTAAGTCGTAATAAACCTTTCCTGAACAGAAAATAACTCGACCTGCATTGTGTACGGATTCATCACCGATAACTGGGCGGAAGTGTCCACTTGTAAAATCAGTAAGCACAGAGGCTGCGGCTCGAAGTCGCAACATTGATTTCGGTGTAAAAACAATCATTGGTCGGCGAGTTGGATTTTTTGTATGCCAACGAAGCAAATGGAAATAAGAGGCTGGGGTTGATGGCTGAGCCACCGTCATGTTTTGTTCAGCACATATCTGCAGGTAACGCTCGATTCGAGCCGAAGAGTGATCCGGGCCTTGCCCTTCATAACCATGAGGTAAAAGAAGTACCACTGAAGAGCGCTCTCCCCATTTTTGTAAAGAGGAGGAGATAAATTCATCGATGATTGTTTGAGCACCGTTAGCAAAGTCCCCAAACTGGCCCTCCCACAGGACTAAAGCATCCTCGCGCTCAACGCTATAGCCATACTCAAAACCCATGGTGGCATATTCGCTGAGCAATGAATCTATAACAAAGAAATGATTTTCATCGCTATTGAGTGCACGAAGTGGCGTCCACTCGTTCCCATTTTCTTTATCAATAATAACCGCGTGACGGTTACTAAAAGTTCCACGGCGTGCATCTTGTCCTGCAAGGCGAATTGGATAGTCCTCTTTTAGAAGTGACCCGAATGCCAACATCTCACCAGTAGACCAGTCGATTGAATCATCGTTGATGGATTCAACTCGTTTGGCTAACTGCGGTAATAGTTTTGGATGAACATTAAAGCCAGCAGGAATGGCCGACTGAGTTGCAGCTATTTCGCGAACGGTGCTCTCACTAATTGAGGTAATAATTTCATCCGCATCCGGTGGAACCGGTGCTTTAAAGTTCGGATCGGTTTCAACGTGTAAATTATTAACACCGGCATAAACAGCCTCTAGCTGGCTCTGGTAATCCCGAGCGACTTCATCGGCCTGCGCTAGTGAGATATCCCCACGGCCAATCAGGGCTTCGATATATAACGTACGTGTTGAGCGCTTAGCATCAATCATCTTGTACATCAAAGGTTGCGTAAAACTTGGTTCATCACCTTCATTATGACCACGGCGACGATAGCAAACCATATCGATAACAACATCTTTATTGAACTCTTGACGGTATTCAAAAGCTAAACGTGCAACGCGCACACAAGCTTCAGGATCATCTCCATTCACATGAAAAACTGGCGCTTGAATAATCTTGGCAAAGTCCGTCGAATAAGTGGAGCTGCGCGACGCAATCGGAGCCGTTGTGAAGCCAACTTGATTATTGACCACAATGTGAATTGTTCCACCTGTGCGATATCCGGCTAACTGCGACATTTGCAATACTTCCGCGTTTACCCCTTGCCCGGCGAATGAGGCATCACCATGGAGCAAAATTGGTAGCACCGAATACGCGTTCTTAATATTTAATTTGTCCTGCTTAGCACGGACAATTCCTTCCAATACAGGATTAACCGCTTCGAGGTGCGATGGATTGGCCGCTAAATAGATTTTGACTGTTGCCCCAGCATCAGATGTAAAGACACCTTCGGTACCTAAGTGGTACTTCACATCACCCGAGCCTTGCACTTGGTTTTCGGCATAATGGCCTTGGAACTCTTGAAAAATCTGGCCATGTGATTTTCCAGCAATATTTGCGAGGACATTTAATCGACCTCGGTGTGGCATTCCGATGCAAACCTCTTCTAAACCTTGATCGGCCGCACTTGAAAGAACTGCATCGAGAAGCGGGATGACCGATTCACCGCCCTCTAGTGAGAAACGTTTTTGGCCAACGAATTTTGTCTGTAAAAAACTTTCAAATGCTTCAGCACTATTGAGTTTGCGCAAAATTCGTAGATTTTCCTGTGGTGCAAGTCTTTGTCCACCTATTTCAACTTGTTCTTGAATCCATGTTCGCTCTTTAGGATCTTCAATGTACATATATTCAACGCCGACAGTGCGACAGTATGAATCACGTAAGATTCCTAGAATCTTTCGAAGTAGCATAAAGTTCTTGCCTCCGAAGCCACCTGTTGCAAACTCTCGATCAAGATCCCACAGTGTTAAACCATGAGTAACTACATCTAAATCTGGATGCGAGCGCTGTTTATATTCAAGTGGATCGACATCGGCCATTAAGTGACCGAAGGTTCTGTAGGCGTGAATTAACTGTTGAACTCGAGCGGTCTTATTTATTTGCTCATCTCTGCTAAATTCGAAATCTTTAGCCCATCGAATTGGTTCATATGGAATGCGTAGTGCTGCGAAAATTTCATCGTAAAAACCCTCTGCCCCAAGTAAGAGTTCGCTCATACGGCGTAGGAAATCACCGGACTGCGCACCTTGAATAACGCGATGATCGTAAGTGCTCGTTAGTGTTACAACTTTGCTAATTGCCATTCGGGCAAGGGTTTCATCACTTGTGCCATGAAATTCAGCTGGATAATCAAGGGCGCCGACGCCAAGAATTAAGCCCTGCCCCTGAACTAAACGCGGAACCGAGTGCACCGTGCCAATCGTTCCTGGGTTGGTTATCGATAACGTTGTGCCCATAAAATCATCAACGGTGAGGGCACCGCTGCGCGCTTTTTTAATAATGGCCTCGTATGCACTCCAGAACTCTGCGAAACCCATCGACTCGCAGCCCTTAACCGAGGGCACTAATAATTGGCGTGCGCCATCTGCCTTAGCTAAATCAATGGCAATTCCGAGGTTGATATGTTCAGGATGACCAGCGGCAGGCCTGCCATCTAATTCGCCAAAGAATGCATTCATTTCGGGCATCACGCGAATGGCTTTGATCATTGCAAAGGCAATAATGTGCGTAAATGAAACTTTTCCACCGCGCGCACGTTTCAAGTGATTATTAATGACGATGCGGTTATCAATCATTAATTTAGCGGCAACTGCGCGTACCGAAGTTGCAGTTGGTACCGAAAGCGATGCCTCCATACTTGCCACTACGCGGGCCGCTACGCCGCGGATTGGTTCCAGCGTTGATGCGCTTGGTGTCGTTAAGACACGAGCAGGCTTTTCAATCGGATCTGCCGGAACCGGTTGGGGGGTCGCAGTATCTCTAACAATGGGTTGTGGGACAGGTGCTAATGGTTGGGCAACGGTGGGCACGGTATTCGTAGGCACTACGTCAACTTCAACAGATTGCGCTGGTGTTGGTTGGGCCTGTTCTGTTTTTTGCAACTGTGCTTTTGGAATCGGTGGAGTGCCTTTCGACACTGGTTGAGAAGCTCCATCAGAAGTTGTTGTTGCGGCAGGAGAAGGTGCACCTGGCCTATTTGTTTTGAAGTATTCAATCCATGCAGGGTCAACCGATGATGGGTCGGTTAAATAATGCTCGTACATCTCATCAACGAGCCAATCATTTGCACCAAAATCTTGGGCCGACACTGGCAAACTCCTTCTGGGCGTGAATGTGGGCAAGCCTATCGGCAGTGTCGCCATGCTCTAAATCCACGTGGAGCGCCACTCAGACAGGATTGGCGCTTGGCGAATCTAGGTTCTGGAGAAAATCTTCCGAATATTATTGTGGAACTGCTCGAAGCGCTGCAGCCAAAGTAGCAGTGGCCAGAACTGCCAATGGAAGGGCCACGAGCCAAAGTCCGGCTTGGATTTGATATGAAACCACCCCTAGGGCGATTAAATTAGCAAGTACTGCAGGAGATCGGCCAAAGTATTTTCCCCGCCGATAACCAATTGCGGCTACGGCTAAACCTCCAGTTCCAAGGGCAATAAAGAGTAAGACACCCAAGAGCGGTAGGAGTTCAAAGCTCGTCGCAGAAATGGTGAGAACAATTAACCAAAGACCAAGTGCGCTAATAACAACTGATTCAACGATGAGTAGGGATGCCACTACTGCACGGGC
Source organism: Actinomycetes bacterium (assembly GCA_043745325.1). Lineage (GTDB taxonomy): Bacteria > Actinomycetota > Actinomycetes > Nanopelagicales > Nanopelagicaceae > Planktophila. The sequence continues at coordinate 1,420 of JAYTTL010000136.1, read as the reverse complement.
CTTAGCTGCTTTGGAAGGATCCTGTGTCATGGAAGAGAGATTAACTCATTTACAGGAAATTGGGTCGCTATTTTCTCACGACGGTCTTCATGATTCGCAGACTCATTTAGCCGCGCCTGCTCTTTTTTATGAACAACTGCGACGCGAGGTCGCCCTCTCTTTTCGTTCTACGGTAAATTTTAGTGCTATAAAAATAATCTTTGAAAAAAATTTCCATGGTGAAAACTCTTCAAAAGTTGGGGCCGCAGATATTCTGCATTTCTCCTGCGAATTACGGGCATTAACAAGAAGCGAAGACTGTGTCGGTCGTTTAGGCCTGAATGAGTGCGTGGTTTTAATCGGTGAGGGAGAGTTTGCAGCGAAGGCGTTTTTATCTCGCCTTCAATCAAGCACCTCGCTCACCGTAAATCACACGCTCCGCATCTCACTCTCTATGGTCACTTTCGTACGCGGTGAAACCGGCCTTGACCTACTCAATCGATTGGATGAGGCGCCTTTATCCACGCATCTGTGAATCGAGAGAGGTAAATGTCAGTCGCACGCCTAGATTTCCCACATGGACCTAGACATAGATATAACTTTTGGCGCAATAGCCCCATTCATGAGCGATTCAACGATAGAAGAGATTTGGATCAACTCTCCTGAGCGCATTTTTATCGCGCGCGCTGGAAGAAGTGAGTTAACGAATCTACTTCTGACGACTGAAGATGTGCGCAATATCGTGGAGCGCGCGCTGATGTGGAGTGGTCGACGACTAGATCTCTCGCACCCATTTGTTGATGCTCGCCTGCCCGATGGAAGCCGTTTACATGTTGCAATTCCTGAGATCACAGCCCAACACTGGGCGGTAAATATTCGCAAGCACTTGATGCGAAATCTTGGCATCGATGATTTAGTTGAACGTGGAGTCATGACGCCATTTATTGCAACTGCACTTAAAAACTCGGTGCGTGCTGGCTTAAATATTTTAGTTAGCGGGGGCACGCAATCGGGTAAAACAACGATGCTCAATGCTCTAGCGGGTGCGATACCGCGCACCGAGCGCGTCGTAACAATCGAAGAAGTCTTTGAACTCAATCCTCAACTGCCCGACGTAGTTGCACTCCAAACTCGAAGCGCAAACTTGCAAGGTGAAGGTGAAATCCCTCTGCGCCGACTGATAAAAGAGTCACTACGCATGCGCCCTTCGCGCATCATCGTTGGTGAAGTTCGTGAAGCTGAGGCTCTCGATCTTCTCATCGCACTTAACTCAGGGCTACCCGGTATGGGCACACTGCATGCCAACTCTCCTCGTGATGCGATTATCAAGCTTCAAACACTCCCCTTATTAGCTGGTGAGAACATTTCACATAAATTTATCGCGCCAACTGTTGCATCTGCCTTTGATTTAATCGTTCATGTATCCCTTGACCAGAGTGGA
>JAYTTL010000135.1:0-1846 GCA_043745325.1 Actinomycetes bacterium | reverse complement strand
AAGTTGAGGCGCAAAACTTTGAAATGCGAAAAAATGTTTTGAAGTATGACGATGTTATGAATCGCCAACGCCAGGTCGTTTACGGTGAGCGTCGGATTGTTCTTGAAGGTGAAGATATAAAAGATCAAGTTGCTGATTTCGTTAGTGAGACGCTCACCGCATACGTGAGTATTGCTACTTCAGCTGGGTATTCTGAAGACTGGGATTTGGACACTCTCTGGAATGCATTGAAGACAATTTATCCAATCTCTTTTTCAGTTGAAGAGTTAATCAAAGAAGTAGGTTCTCGAAGCGCAATCGATAGTGATTATCTAAAGGCCCGCATTATTGAGGACTGTAAGCAAGCCTATTTAAGGCGTGAAGAGAGTTTAGGCAGCGAAGTTATGCGCGAACTTGAACGAAAAGTTCTTCTGTCAGTTCTTGATCGAAGGTGGCGCGAACATCTCTATGAGATGGATTATCTTCAAGAGGGAATTGGTTTGCGAGCCATGGCACAGAGAGATCCCTTAATTGAATATCAACGCGAAGGCTATGACCTTTTCTCTGCCATGATGGATGCAATCAAAGAAGAAATTGCGGGCTTTCTTTTCAATATTGAGGTCACCGTTGAATCATCAAGCAACGAGATAACGGGTGCAGGTTTAGAAGCAAAACCGCTTCCAACATCGGGATTGCAGTACACTGCCGGGGACGAGTCAGGCGTTAAAACAACGAACGAAGTTTCTCGGAATGCACCATGCCCTTGTGGCTCAGGTAAAAAATTTAAGCGTTGTCACGGCGCAAGTTAAAGCAAATTAAGGGCAGTACACAACCAGCGGTTATCGATGCCTTCGAATCTAAAGACGAGGGCGCGTAATCGATCTGCGAATCTGACTGTGACGGTGGCTTCGCAGATTCCATCGAGAGGTTGACTTATGTGCAGCTTCCTAATCTTGCCGACATCCTTTTCACTCCCTGATTTCTTTAGCAACTCACAATAAATACGATGATGAAATATTTTAGTTAATTGAGTTGGAGGGCGACGTCCTGCAAATACCTCCAGAACATTGAGAGTGAAATTCATACACCACGCATTTAGTTCTGGAAGATCTTCAGAAGATGTCGCAACTGGCGCAAAGTCTGGATCAAACTCATCATCAAAGACACTTGGGACAAGGTAAAGCCTGCTTTTTTTGGCAAGTGCTGACGTTGGCCGAGGTCGAAAGATTTCAAGTATTGGGTGAAGCCAATCTTCATTTTCATCACTTGATATTGAGTTGAGTATAGTTTTGCGAAACGTGGGAACATCTTCATATATATAGTTAGTAGTCATAGAGTTCAGATTTGTCACTTTGATAGAGGAATTCATCAACTCAAAGGCGGAACCTGAGTCATCCTGATTGATGAGTGTGGATAACCAATCTCAGGAAATGGCGCGATAGCCTTGGGTTTGACCTATGGTTACTAAAAAAGACAGATCACAATCGCGAACAGCAGTGGCAATCACTCTCATCGTAGCTTCATTCATTTCGGCGGTCCTGCTAGCCACATTTTCAACGCGAGGTGGTGAGTATTGGGTTGCGATTTCAGATACGAGCCCCGGTCACCAACTCATGGCCAGCGATATCGAACTTCGGCACTTCGATTTAGATGCAAGTTCATCACTCTATTTAGCTAAAGCCGACGTTGCGGTAGGAATGATTGCCATTAGCAAACTCGTTCCAGGGCAGATATTGAGTTGGCAAAACATAAACCCTACTAGCAGCATATTGGCGTCAAGTGCCGTGCCAATTAGTATTCGCGCCGCAGATGTTGCCGCTGGTATCCAAATAGGTGAAGGCATTGATATCTACTGGGTCATAGATAG
>JAYTTL010000134.1:0-1853 GCA_043745325.1 Actinomycetes bacterium | reverse complement strand
ATCGGTGGCGATTATTTGGCTGGTTTTGCGTGGCTTGACGAGTAAGACTAGTTGGGATAAATCGGTATCAATCCTTGGGCTTTCAATAATCATCGTCTGCGCCGGCGTTGCGTTTTGGTCTAAAAATACCAGCCTTGGGAGTAATTATTCTTATGTAAAAGTGGCAACTTATGTTGCTCCACTCTTCATTTTAATAATTGGTGAGAGAATGTCGCAGAATTTGAGGGTAAAGAGGGCGAAGAATTCAAAAAATGATACACCGTTTTGGCTACGAATGGTAACGCCAGTATTTTTTGTAGCGATACTAGTTGTGTCGGTCTTTCAAGTTAACTCGGGATTAAATAAACAACAAGAGTATTCTTATCCTTCCGAAATGACGGCAATCTTAAATGATCCGGCCGCTCAAGCCGAGTTGAGCAATTATAATTATTTAACTACCTATCGCGCTATAAGTAACGTACTAGGTTTCGTTGGTGATACGCACTGGGTAGGCAAGGCACCAAATGATATTTTATTGGCAACGCGGATGGACAATGAGATGCGAATTATCTGCTTTGTTGGTGATGGTGCCTGTGTACCAAAGAGCCCAGAAATAACTGGAAATATTTTGAATAGATATGGTTTCAAGATTTATCAATCTCCAATAAGTACGGCGCAGTACGCCGTGCTTAAGCCTTTAGATCGTTTCTATGCAGCTATGGATGCCGTTGGCCAACCTAGATTTAATATTCCTGATCGCTTTGTTGGGGGAAATCCACTCCTTAAACCAAATACATGAGGATTGTTGTAACAGGCGCTTCTGGCTTTTTAGGTTCGTGGATCTGCCGAGTTTTAGCGTTGGACAATGAGGTTACCGCGCTAGTGCGTCCGACGTCAGATGTATATCGACTCGGTGGCATTAATGCTTTGCATGTAACTAGGTTAGAAACTTCTGAATGGGCGGATTTCATTGCAACCCAAGAACCCGAGGTATTGATTTTGGCCGACTGGTGGGGCGTTGGAAATCACAATCGCAACGACGAGCGCCAATCTGAAAATATTGAACGAATGGAAAACTTGGTTCGCGCAGCCCGAAATGCTTGTGTGGGCTCAGTGGTTGGGGTTGGCAGCCAAGCCGAACTAGGCCCAGTATCGAATCTAATCACCGAGGATTTACCCGATAAGCCAACGACAACTTATGGAGCGGCTAAAGTGCAGGCACGCACCAAAGCGGCGGAGATATTAGCGGGCTCTAAGACTCGTTTTGTGTGGATGCGAATTTTTTCTACATACGGTGCGTTGGACTCAGATACATGGTTAATCCCTCAACTCATTGACACGTTAGCAGCCGGTGGCACCATGGATCTAACTGAAGGTGAGCAAGAGTGGAGCTATCTTCATGCCTTTGATTTAGCGCGAGCCTTTAGGGCAGTTATTGAGCAGGGCGCTATCTCTGGAATTATAAATGTCGGCAATCCGGCGACCGTGACTTTGAAAGATGCAATACAGGAAATTGCCGATCAACTTGGTGTGCAAGGGCTGCTCAATTTTGGAGCTTTGCCGTATCGAAGTGATCAAGTGATGAAATTAGAGCCCGCTTGTGAATCACTTACTGCAATGGGGTGGGAACCTCTTGTCTCATTTGATAATGGTATTAAGCAGACGATTCAATGGCGACTTCGCATGGCTTTAGATCCGTTGCGTTGTGAAGATGGCCAGGAAGTTGTATTTAAATTGCCGCCAAGGCGCTAAATTTCTTCATAATATTTTCAACGTTAATTCCATTGGCCGTGCGCAAAAAACTTTGATCCCCAATTTGTGAAAGATTATTCTGGTCGGCGGCGACTAAACCGATAGCACCGTATAGGTGCGCT
>JAYTTL010000133.1:0-6840 GCA_043745325.1 Actinomycetes bacterium | reverse complement strand
ATGAATGGGCTCGTGAAAAGGCAGCCACTGTTCGTGGTGATATCGAGCCATCGTGCGCAACTATTGTTCCATCTAAGTCAGTTGCAATAAGTTTTGGGCGCTTACTCACACCAACTCAAATCGATCTTTACCAAGAAATGATTGAAGAGCTTTAGGAATACTTACACTTCCATCAGAGTTTTGATGATTCTCTAAAATCGCGACAATCATTCGTGGAATCGCAACTAAGGTTCCATTGAGAGTTGCAACAGTTTTAATTCCTTCAGCGTCTTTGTAACGAATATTTAAGCGTCGAGCTTGAAAATCAGTGCAGTTAGAGGTACTTGTGACTTCACGATATGCGTTCTGAGTTGGAATCCAGGCTTCAATATCAAATTTTCGGTTAGCGCTCGAACCAAGGTCTCCCGAAGCGACATCAATAACTCGATAAGGAATCTCCATTGCGTTAAGAAAATCCTGTTCCCATTGCAGTAAGCGTTTGTGCTCTTCTTTGGCTTGATCTGGGAGACAAAAAGAAAACATTTCAACTTTATCAAATTGATGCACACGGATAATTCCGCGAGTATCTTTACCGTAAGTACCGGCCTCACGACGAAAGCATGATGAATAACCGGCATATCGAATAGGAAGTTTCTCAACTGGCAGAACTTCATCCATATGAAACGCTGCAAGCGGAACTTCGCTTGTTCCAACCAGATAAACATCGTCTTTTTCAAGGTGATACACGTTTTCTGCGGCTTGACCTAAAAAGCCAGTTCCCTCCATCGCCGCCGGATTTACTAATACCGGCGGAATAACTGGGGTAAACCCGGCTTTCAAAGCCGATGCAATTGCGTAATTAATGAGAGCGAACTCGAGCATGGCACCTGCTCCAGTTAGATAATACGAACGCGAACCGGCGACTTTCGTCCCCCGTTCTGTGTCAATAGCTCCGAGGAGTTTGCCGAGTTCAATGTGGTCTTTGGCCTCGAAATCAAATATGCGCGGTGTGCCGACATGTTCGATGACTACAAAATCTTCTTCCTTTCCGATTGGCGTAGCTGGATCTAAGATATTTGATAACTGCATTGCTTGTCTTTTAGTCAACTCTTCTAGTTCGCCGCGCTTAATGTCAGCTTCTTTAACCTTAGAAGCTAAAGTTTTGGAGTTCTCTAAAAGTTCATTTCTTTCTTGGTTACTTGCCGCAGCAACTAATTTAGATAGAGAATTTTGTTCAGCTCGCAAAACTTCAAACTCACTTAACGCCAAACGTCGAGCTTCATCACTTTTCAATACTAGATCCACAATTGCTGCGTCTTCGCCACGCCCTTTTTGTGATGCACGTACCACATCTGGATTTTCGCGTAAAAATTTAATATCTATCACTTGCTCAACTTTTCTCGAGGATAAGAACCTAGGTAACGAATGTCTTCGCAGATTGCTCGGAGAGCTTCTATTGCCTCCTTTACCGGAGCATCGCTAGCGTGACCTTCTGCATCAATAATAAAGTGATAGTGACCAAGCTCTACACCCGTAGGACGGCTCTGAATAAAAGTTAGATTTACATTTCGCTTGGCAAATTCAGTCAAAATATCAAGCAACGCGCCGGCATGATCTATCCCGATAAAAACTGCAAGAGAAGTGCGATCAAAGCCTGTGACCTTTGGTGGTGTCCCTGGCTTTGAAACCAAAACAAAGCGTGTTACCGCGCCAACGATGTCGCCAATGTTATCGGCCACCACGCGAAGTCCATAGTGAGCAGCGGCAACAGGTGCAGCAATTGCAGCATCGAATTCTCCTCGACCAATTGCTTCTGCCGCAGCTGCTGTTGAAGCCGTCGCAATTAACTCTGCGTCAGGATAATTCAGGGCGATGTATGCCCGACATTGGGCTTCAGCGTGCGGGTGTGTCGCAATCCGGCGGATATCAACACTGTCCTGCTTGACCATTAATGCAAAAGATACAGGCAACGTTACTTCACCAACTATTGTCAATGGAGTTCCAGTTGCAAGTTCATCTAACGTGCGGGCAACAACGCCCTCGACTGAGTTTTCAATCGGTACTAAAGCAAAATGAGCTTTTCCAACCCGAACGGCATCTAAGGCCGCTGTGACATTGGCATATGGGATCAGGGAGTCGTTAGAAGAAGTAATCTTTTTAAGGGCAGCTTCAGTGAATGTTCCCTTTGGGCCAAGATATGCATATGTACTCACTTGCTAATGATACCCGAGCACCTTACGTGCAAATGACGGATTATTTGTAATGAGAACTTCTACGCCATTTTCTGAACAAAAACGCATATCATCGGCATCATCAACGGTCCAAACAAAGAGTTTTTTATGCTGATGGGTCAGTTCCGGCTTTGATCTCAAATACTCCACACTGGGTCCTAAAAACTGCGCAGATGTGAAACGACGCATGGCAGCGTTAAATCGGTTTTCTAACAGTGCCACGGTTGGCTGTGCCGGATTAATCTTCCTAATAATCTCAAGGGCTAGCCATGAAAAGGACATAATGGTAATTCCAGTTATCGACTTCTCCTGGAAAATAAGCTCCATCACTTTCTTTTCGACTGTGCTCGTAGTCGGTACCGGATGTTTAGTTTCAATTGCCAACTCTTTATCATTATCACGCACTAATTCGAGTAACTCTTCTAGAAGAATAGCTCCTTGATAGTGGTCCTTGATCTGCTTAAAATCCATCTCTGCTATGCGACCGGGATAGCCTGCAACTCGTTTCATATCTGCGTCATGCCAAAGAACAAGTTTGTTATCTTTGGTGACCCGCACATCACATTCAAAGCCATCGGCGCCGGCATCGATTGCCCCTTTGTAAGCCCTTATTGTCATCTCGGGGAAATCAGTCGATGCTCCGCGGTGCGCGTAAATCTTCATGATTGAAGATTAACAGGGGTTAGGCTTACCTCTTATGGGTGGGTTTTTCTTTGATTGCAGTGCCCGCTCGGCTATTGGGCTCGTGCGTGACGGAAATGAAGATTCGGCATATGTTTCTGGCGCATTGCTCGCCGTCGCCGATGGAATGGGTGGTCATGCCGGTGGTGAAGTGGCGTCAAAGATTGCAATTAAAGTTTTACAATCTTTGACCCCAATGCTCACCAATCCAATAATTGATTCTGATTCTATTGAGGATTTATTGCTGAACTCTCTACATACAATTGATGCCGAGATTGAAGAACATGTACGTGAAAAGAATGAACTTCGCGGAATGGGAACTACTTTGACGGTTTTGTTATCTCATGATGACGCAATCGCACTTATTCACGTGGGGGACTCTCGATGTTATCGTTTACGAGGTAATACGTTTGAACAGTTAAGTATTGACCACACGGTTATTCAAGAGTTATTAGACCAAGGTGCGATATCTGAAACTGATGTTACAACTCATCCTCAACGTTCTGTTTTAACTCAGGCACTGATGGGAGAGGGTAGCGTCAATCCCTTAATGCAGATTTTTGATACTAAAGAAAGTGATCGGTACCTGCTTTGCAGCGATGGTTTAACTTCAGTTTTATCGGATAAAGAGATTAAAACTCTTCTTAAAAAGAATGACAAAGATGTTGTGGTGAAAGCCCTTGTTGATGCGGCATATATTCAAGGTGCTCCAGATAACATTACCGTGATTGTTGCTGATTTAACGCGCAATGAAGTTGAAATTGATTTACTTTTCGGGGCGGCATTGTGATGGACCAACTTCTTGGCGGTCGATACAAACTTGGGGAAATGATTGGTACTGGCGGAATGGCTGATGTGTATGTCGCCGAAGATACTCGCCTTGCCCGCGAAGTTGCAGTGAAGATTTTAAGGAGTGATTTAGCACGAGATCCTTCTTTTGTTGCACGGTTTAGAAAAGAGGCTTTTGCGGCTGCAGGTTTAAACCATCCTGGAATTGTCGCCGTTTATGACTCTGGTGAAGAGCCTGCACCATATATTGTTATGGAGTTAATCTCAGGCCACACATTGCGTGAATTAATACATAATGGTGAGCGGATACCTTTAAAACGTGCACTTGAAATTGGTGAAGGAATCCTCGCAGCACTTGAATACTCTCATGAGCGAGGTATCGTTCACCGCGATATCAAACCTGCAAATATTATGATAACCAATCAAGGTGATGTAAAGGTGATGGATTTTGGCATCGCACGAGCTGTGGCAGATTTAGGCGCAACTTTAACAAACACATGGAATATCGTCGGAACCGCCCAATACTTATCGCCCGAACAGGCTTTGGGTGAAGTGGCTGATCTGAGAAGTGACATCTATTCGACGGGTTGTTTGCTCTATGAAGTTTTAACTGGAAAACCTCCCTTTACGGGTGAAACTCCAGTTTCCATCGCCTATCAACATGTTTCGGGTAAATTAATTTCGCCGAGCTCACTTGTTCCCGAACTTCCCGCCGGGGTTGATCTAATTTTGAAAGTCGCATTAGCTAAGAAGGCAGAAGATCGGTATCAATCAGCAGGATTGATGCTCGATGATCTCTTTAAAGTCGGAGCTGGCCAAGTTTTAACTACCAAAGCTCCACGTAAAAAAATCTCCCGGCGCAAAATAATTATTTCTGCAATCTCGACAGTCCTAGTTACAGTGGTAGTCATTGCTAGCTTGTTGCTGACTCGGCCAAACACAGATATTTCAGCATTTCCTCAAGTTCCCAACGTTGTTGGGCTTACTCAAGCCGATGCACAGGTGATGCTCTCAGATTATGTTGTAACTATTGCGCGCGCGCATGATGCGCGGATTCCAAAAGATCGAGTTGCAAGTCAAATTCCACTTGCAACATCTCTGGCGCAAAAAGGTTCAGGTGTTGTCTTAACCCTTTCCGATGGTCCTGGAGATTCAATTGTGCCGGTTGATTTGGTCGGAATGTCCTTGATTAATGCACGCGCGGCACTTTCGGCGGTCGGGTTGCTGGTAACTCGAACCGAGGCGGTGCCATCAGACCAAAAAATCGGAACGGTTTTAAAAGTTACCCCTGATGCCGGATCAATAATTACTGCTGGTGGTGGTGTAATTTTACAGATAGCTAGCGGACAGGTCGAAGTTCCAGATCTCATCGGAATCGATGCGATTCAAGCAAAGACCATTCTTGTTCAAGTTGGCTTCTTAGTGAGAGAGGTTGAGGCCTACGATGTCAATCAACCAGTTGGAATAATTATCCGTCAAGCACCTGATGCAGGTACCACGCAAACAATCGGACAATCGGTCACAATTACAATTAATAAAGCTCCTTAAACTTTAACTCCTACAAGTGGTGAAAGCCCCAACGCTTTCTCACGAGCATGTGTATCACCACATTGAATTAACCAGTTAGCTAACATTGCATGACCGTGCTCGGTTAACACTGATTCGGGGTGGAACTGCACGCCTTCGATTGGAAATGTACGGTGGCGCATCGACATAATAATTCCAGAATCCGTTGAACTTGTAATTTCAAGATCGGTGCCGACCGTTTCGCGCTCTACACATAATGAGTGATAACGCGTTGCAGTAAAGGGTGAAGGTAGACCCGTTAAAACTCCCTGCCCACTGTGATAGATGAGGGATGTTTTTCCGTGGAGTAATTCTGGTGCGCGGGAAACCGTTGCACCAAATGCAACACCGATTGCTTGATGACCCAAACAGACACCAAATAATGGAATCTTATTGTCCGCGCAGTATCTAATCATCGGAATACTGATTCCAGCCTTCTCTGGAATCCCGGGTCCTGGAGAAATAAGTACGCCTGAATAGTTGCTTACCTCTTCAACCTCAATTGCATCGTTTCTGACAACTGTGCACTCTGCACCAAGTTGCCCCAAGTACTGCACCAAGTTAAATACGAAAGAGTCATAGTTATCAATTACGAGGATCTTGGTGGCCATAGGAGCATTCTTGCTCATGGTGTATCTTTCGTGCATGCCTAAATCAAAACTTCGCAAAAAAGTAATCGAAAAACACTCTCACGAGGCTCAAGTTATAGTCGACGGACCGCAAGCTCCAACGGAAAGTCCTAAGTGGCTTGCCCCGACGATGGTCTCTGGTTTTTTAATAGGGCTTTTTTGGATTGTCGTCTTTTACGTCACTCAAACCAAGTACCCGGTACCTGGCATTGGTGCCTGGAACATGATTATCGGCTTTAGCTTCATTGGCGTCGGATTTTCACTAGCAACTAGGTGGAAATAGAAGTCACTCTTCGCTAATTACACGGTTGTAACTCTCTCCACACTGTGGGTAACTCCTGTGGATAAGTTTTAGCGTTTATTTAATATGAATGTGGCACTTATAAGACCACCGACAAGACCTCCTAGGTGTGCCTTCCAATCGATTCCGCCAAGAACAAAACCAATAACAAAGTTGATTCCAATAATGACGTAAATAGATCGAACATCGGCGCCAATTCTCTTACCGACAATCACCAGCGCGCCAAACAAGCCAAAGACTGCACCTGATGCGCCAACTGAATAACTAGAAGCTGAGGCAAAGTAGGCCGAAGTTAATGAGCCAGTTACCAGAGATATAAAAAAGACGAGAAGAAATTTTCCTTTACCAAAAGCGGCTTCGATGGGATTTCCTAAAACCATAAGCGCATACATATTAAAACCTAAGTGCAAAAGCCCAGCATGCACAAGCGCGACAGTGAAAATTCGGTACCACTCGTTGGTTGCTTTTAGATAGTCAAGATTTGGCAAGACTAAGTGCATTTGAATTGAGGGGACAATTAATTGTAATAAGTAGGCACCACAAATAAGAGCGATTGAAGAGTAGGTTGCTGAACGTTTAAGCAATGGTGATGCTGTTGATTGTAATGTCAGTTGTTGGCTTATCTTGTGCGCCAACTTTAGTTTTTCCAATTGCATCGACAACT
>JAYTTL010000132.1:0-1877 GCA_043745325.1 Actinomycetes bacterium | reverse complement strand
TTCTCAAAAAAATCGATGATCTCGACGCAAAACTGGGACAAAAAGATTGCGTTGATCCGGCCAAAGAAACCTATCTTCTCAAACTTGAAAACGAACTCCTCAAGCGCGAAATCGAAATTACTAAACGTGAAATGACGGGCACGACTGTTGCGTCTCGTAGTCTGGCGACAGGCCACTATAAACAATATGTGGCTAACAGCTACACATGGAACCAGGACTGAGTTGGAATTTAATTTTGTTCATAAAAAACGTCTGTCCGATGCTGAACTTTATCTTGGACCCTTAACCAAAGATGATATAATCACCGAGTTTGGAGACGAAGCGCCCAAATTGGCTCATCTTATGGCTCTTACTCCGGTATTCAAATCTGTATCAGATGCAAGAAAAAATGGCTGGGATGCTTCGGTACCCCCAGGCTATTCAGAATTTGTTGTTGGTAAAATGAAACATAAAATCTACATTTTAAAATAAAGGAAAACGCATGATTATCAAACTTACTAGTTATGTCACGGATAACTCTTATGGTGAAAAGAACGGCATCGTTACGTCCAGTCGCCAAGTCGAGACGCCTTGTCTACTCGCCACCGATGAAATCTCTTTTGTATTTGAGGCGATGGAAACTATCGTGGGTCGCTCCCAGATTAAGCTAAAGTCTGGGACCATGATTACTGTTAAAGAAACTCTTGATGAAATCCACAATATGGTCAAAACGCCGAATTGGTCAGACGAACCATCAACAGCTATCTCGGAATAATTTCGAATATATTTGGAGTATAAATGTATAAAGACACACGACAACTATTATCAGACGCCAAATATTATGAGGGTTATTCTCGATATGTAGACGACTTGGGGCGCTACGAAACTTGGGACGAAGCGGTTGATCGCGTCATGAACATGCATCGGGAGTATTACAAAGACAAGATGTCACCCGATCTCGAAAAAGCAATCGAATTTGTTACGGGCGTGTACAAAAAACAGGGTATTCTGGGTGCACAACGAGCCTTGCAATTTGGAGGGGATCAAATCCTTTCCCATCAACTTAAGATGTACAATTGTTTCCAACGAGATACTAAATTTGTCACGGCACAGGGCGTCAAATCTTTTGTGGATTTTAAAGACGGCGACGAAACTCTTGTCATTACACACACAGGTAAATGGAAGCGAGCGGTGGTTCGGGACTATGGACCCCAGGCGCTACAAGATATCGTTCTGACCAAAGGCCCAAACGAAAAAACTGTCAAGGCTACCGCGAATCATAGATGGCTGCTCGCAGATGATACTGAGACTACAAGATTGCGTGTTGATGATCGCTTATTAAAAGAACCACAAACATTTGCGCAATTTCAATGGGAAAACTCTTCTCCCTTACAACAATTGTATTGGTGTTATGGGTATGTATACGGCGACGGTACAGTCAATGGAAAATATTCCATGGTTCGCTTGTGTAAGCGGGATCAAGGACTAGAAGACAGATTTGTTTCGATGGGCTTCAAAACTTCCTCGTCGGCATCTCTCGAAGGCGATATAATGGTTTATACTGGGCAATATTTAAAGACGTTGCCAGACTTGACTAAAGATGCCCCAGAACTGATACGCGCTTTTGTCGCAGGTTACCTTGTGGCTGATGGTTGCCGAAATTATAATTCAAATGGAAAACAATATACGGGCATTCAAGCCTCCGATGAAGAAGCCATTGAGTTCATCAGAAAAGCGTTTCCTGTCGCTGGTGTTCATATCATTTCAGAAACCGATAAAACTGGCCAAGTAACTAACTATGGGACCAGACCAAAAACCAGCCTCTTTACTACCTGCGATTCTTCAGGCTCGAAATTTAATAGCGGCTGGAAAGTACGGAGTATATCGCCTACCGGAGA
>JAYTTL010000131.1:0-1880 GCA_043745325.1 Actinomycetes bacterium | reverse complement strand
CTGGGTCCAATCCATGTGGAGTACCAAAAACGGTTTCAAAACCATCAACTCCGCGTTGTGGCAAAGTCGAAAAGATTCCTCCACCATTATTATTTATTACAATAAACCTACAGTTGATATCTTCCTTTTGAATTAATCCAGTTATGTCATGTAAAAAAGCCAAATCACCCAGTATTGCAAAAGTCTGTGAATGGCCTGTTGCTATACCAAGGGCAGTTGAAATATTTCCATCAATTCCCGCCAAACCGCGGTTGGCATAAGTCTTTAGGCCACTTCGAGGCGTCGCAAATCCTTCGAGATCACGAATTGGGCGCGATGATGATACAAACAGGGCAGATCCATTGGGAATTCCGGCCCCAATTTCTCTAGCAATTGAGGCCTCGTTCCAACCAACTTCTTCGCCAACTAAAGTGGCACAGCCGCTTGAGTATTTTTGCCAAAGTTCAATCCATTCATCAGATGGAGCCGAAACCAATAACGTCGGAAGTTGAGTAAAGCATTTATCTGCAGAGCGATCGCTATCGACTGTTGCAATACGTGGATCTACTACGTAACTGATTGGCGCCAATCCGATAAGTGCGTTTACTGATCTAGAGAGCGTCGTTCGTCCTATAACAACACAGGCTTGGGGAAGTAAAATACTTCGAATTTGAGGTGAAGTTAGAAAAATTGAAGCATGCGCCATGGCATGTGGAAATGAAAGTGGATCTTCAGCAATGACGGGCCAACCCAGTTCTTGCGAAAATGTCGTGACTTCTTCAACTGACAAGCCACCACGATCATGCCCAATCACTAACACTCCACGGGTTGCTTGAATTTTCAATTTCAATGCAGGTTTACGAAAATTAGACTTAGTTGGAATTACTTTTACATCGCTCAACCATTGGTTTGAATCATCCGGTAACAAAGGCTCGGTGAACTGCACATTTAAATGGACGGGTCCAAATCGCAGACTGTCCAGCGGTAGATCCATTGGAAAGAGCGGTCCATCTATATCTGCAAAATAGCGAACGGCTTTTCCGAAGATGCGAGCCTGCTCAGTAGTTTGGTTTGCTCCAGTTCGCCGAAGCATAGCTGGGCGATCCGCTGTTAAAACAAGAAGGGCGGCGTTAGTATGATTTGCCTCTAAAACCGCGGGATGAAAATTGGCAACGGCAGTCCCGCTAGTACAGACGATAGGTACTGGACGCCCAGTTGATTTAATAAGCCCAAGCGCAAAGAAAGCTGCCGTTCGTTCATCGATTCGAATGTGAAGCTTGATCAAGCCTTGTTTGGCCGCGGCATAAAATGCCAACGAAAGGGGGGCATTTCGTGAGCCGGGAGAAATCACTACGTCGGTTATTCCAGACTCAATAATCTGTCGCACAACAGAACGCGCTAAAGACGTTGAGGTATTCATATGCTCCATCCTCTGGCTTCAACATGCATCGCCACTCCAGCGCTCCAAGTCATGCGAATCCGATTCTTCCACCAATTTAGCCGCTCATTGGAAACCGCTAACTTGTTAAGTATCGCACTTTCTGGCCTCACATCACTTAACTTCATTTTTCCATCTAGAATTGGGAGATTTGCTACATCAACTGCAAGTAATGAGCCGGTACCTAAACCACATGCAAAATCTAAGTGAGGCAACGCGGCGGCAAGCTTGAGACCATAAGAAATTCCAATTGCACTTTCAAGTGCACTTGAAACCGCAACAGGAAGATTATAGTGATGAGCTATTTCTATCGCTCGCAATATTCCACCTAATGGCGCAACCTTGAGCATCACAATATCGACGGCACCTTCGAGATTGAGCTCTAAAGGGTTTTTTGCTTTTCTAATTATCTCGTCTCCTGCAACTTTCACCGAAGAACGTTTTTTGAGTTCACGTAACTCTT
>JAYTTL010000130.1:0-6925 GCA_043745325.1 Actinomycetes bacterium | reverse complement strand
TCGGCCTAGTTGGTAATGCTGCCGAATTATTTCCGCTTTTGTTAACCATGGATGTACCAATAGATATTGTCACTGATCAAACTTCGGCGCACGATCCATTTTCATATATTCCAATTGGGGTAGATATTAACGATGCCGCCCAGATGGCCAAAGATGGACCGGAGGATTACACCAAGCGCTCTCAAGCATCTATGGCCAAACATGTTGAGGCCATGGTTGGATTTATGGATAAAGGCGCTGAAGTATTTGATTACGGAAATTCGATCCGTGATGAGGCGCGCCAAGGTGGATATTCGCGCGCCTTTGCATTTCCTGGCTTTGTTCCCGCATATATTCGCCCGTTATTTTGTGAAGGTAAAGGCCCGTTTCGTTGGGTCGCTTTATCGGGAGATCCAAAAGATATTTACCGCACCGACAAGGCCGTGCTCGACCTGTTTCCTGAAAACGAAGGCCTGCATCGCTGGATAACGATGGCGCAGGAAAAGGTCGCCTTTCAAGGTCTACCCGCTCGTATCTGCTGGCTTGGTTATGGTGAGCGCGATAAAGCAGGTTTAGCCTTTAATGATTTAGTGGCACGTGGGGAAGTTTCGGCACCTATTGTGATTGGACGCGATCATTTAGATTGTGGCTCCGTTGCATCGCCTTATCGCGAGACCGAAGCAATGCTCGATGGCTCGGATGCAATCGCAGACTGGCCGCTCTTAAATGCAATGGTTAATATCTCTTCAGGTGCATCGTGGGTATCGATTCATCATGGTGGCGGCGTTGGAATGGGCCGCTCGATTCATGCTGGACAGGTCTCTATTGCCGATGGAACAAAGTTAGCTGCGCAAAAATTGGCACGCGTACTCACAAATGATCCTGGCATGGGCGTCATCCGCCACGCCGATGCTGGTTATGAGCATGCAATCGATACGGCAAAAGAGCGTCATGTACATGTACCGATGTTAGATATTGAATAAAACATGACAAGTACGTTAATCACCAATATCGGTCAGTTAGTGACTAACGATCCAAGCCACGACGGTACCAAACTGGGTTTAATTAGAGATGCCGCGCTTCTCATTGAAGATGGCGTTATTGCTTGGGCTGGCCCAAATTCGCAGGCACCAACACACCATATAAAGAAGATCATCGATGCCGAAAGCAAATGCATTGTGCCTGGCTATGTTGATAGTCATACGCACATGATTTTTGCGGGGGATAGAAGCAATGAATTTCGTGCCCGCATGTTGGGTGAGATGTATTCTGCAGGTGGAATTACATCCACTGTTGAAAAAACACGCAAAGCCAGTAACGAACTCTTACTCAATCACGCTCAATTTTTATCGGCTGAAGCCTATGTTGGCGGGACAACCACGATTGAAATTAAATCAGGCTACGGGTTAACCGTGAAAGATGAGCGAAGATCACTAGAAATCGCAAGAAAAATCAGCGATGAAACAACTTTTCTAGGTGCTCATGTCGTACCCGTTGAGTACAAAGAATCACCCAATGATTATGTCGATTTGGTCTGTGGCCCCATGCTTGATGCTGTGCAACCTTATGCAAAATGGATTGATGTCTTTTGCGATAAAGGCGCTTTTAGCGTTGATGATGCACGCAGGATTTTAAAAGCTGGAATTGCTAGAGGACTTTTGCCACGTTTGCATGCCAATCAACTGCAAGAGGGTCAAGGGATTGCATTGGGAGTCGAACTTGATGCCGCTTCGGTTGATCACGTGTCGCATGTGAGTGAAGAAGATATTCAATTGCTCTCAACTTCGCATACGGTCGCGACGCTATTGCCCGGAGCTGAGTTTTCAACGAGATCGGCATATCCGGATGTCCGTCCACTACTTGAGGCAAGTATTACGGTCGCGCTTGCATCGGACTGTAATCCTGGATCCTCATATACAACGAGCATGGCATTTATTATCGCGGTGGCAGTGCGCGAAATGCACTTTTCGCCGGAACAAGCAGTATGGTCGGCAACAATGGGCGGAGCGAAGGCTCTGCGCAGGAATGACATCGGCCACTTAGTCGAAGGTGCCTGCGCAGATTTTCAGATTCTCAATGCGCCATCATATATTCACTTGGCATATCGCCCCGGCGTTAACTTAGTAGAACAGGTTTGGCGAAATGGCCTCCAACTCATCTAAAACAATCACGGTCTCGACTTCAGGTGTAACGCTCGAGGATGTGATTGAAGTGGCACGTGGTGGTGCCCACGTTCAACTTTCGCAAAGTTCCATTAATGCGATGAATACAGCTCGTGCATTTATTGAGAGCTATGCCGGAGGCGGTCTGCCCGTATACGGTGTATCGACGGGGTTTGGCGCACTGGCTAATCGACACATTGATGTGCAAGATCGAGTGCAGTTACAAAAATCTCTCATTAGATCGCATGCCGCGGGAGTAGGACCAGCAATTGAGCGCGAAGTAGTGCGGGCGTTGATGTTCTTGCGGCTTCGTACGATGGCTTCTGGGCGTACGGGTGTACGTGTTGCTCTTGCACAGACTTACGTTGAGTTTTTAAATAAGGGCATAACACCAGTGGTTCCAGAGTTTGGCTCCCTTGGTTGCAGTGGAGATTTAGCGCCGCTCGCGCACTGCGCACTTGCACTCATGGGTGAAGGTCGTGTGCACGATCCACATGGTGTTGAAATGCCTACGATGCAAGCATTAAATACCGCGGGGATTATTCCAATTGAGTTAGCGGCCAAAGAGGGTTTAGCTTTAATTAACGGCACCGATGGAATGCTTGGAATGTTAATTATGGCCTGCGCCGATCTTGGACATCTGTGCACCGTTGCCGACATTACAACGGCGATGAGTATTGAGGGCCTTCTCGGTACTGATCGCGTTTTTGCGCCAGATCTCCATGCACCGCTGCGACCGCAAGTTGGTCAAGCCATTAGTGCGGCAAATATTTATGCAACTCTCAAAGGTTCTGAAATTATTGCATCCCATCGTGAAAATGATTCGCGCGTTCAAGATGCTTATTCACTTCGTTGTGCACCTGCGGTGACCGGCGCTGTACGAGATACCATCGCTTATGCATCCTTAATCGCGACGCGAGAATTGGCAAGTTCAATCGATAACCCCGTGGTTATGCCCGATGGCCGAGTTGAATCCAATGGAAATTTTCATGGCGCACCTGTTGGCTATGTTTTAGATTTTCTGGCAATTGCCGCCGCTGATTTAGGTTCCATGTCCGAGCGCCGTACTGATCGCGCTTTGGATCAACATCGATCTGCTGGCCTGCCAGCATTTTTAGCTCATGACCCTGGAGTTGACTCTGGCTTAATGATCGCCCAATACACTCAAGCCGGCCTTGTCAGTGAGAATAAGCGACTTGCCGTACCGGCAAGCGTGGATTCAATTCCATCATCTGCCATGCAAGAAGATCACGTCTCGATGGGCTGGTCGGCTGCACGCAAACTTCGTAAAGTTGTCGAGAACTTAACCAGAATTTTGGCAATCGAGTTAGTGACTTCAGCACGCGCAATTGAGTTACGAGAGCCCTTAGCGCCTTCACAAGCAACGGCCCGAGTCGTGAAAGAGTTGAGAAAAACCGTGCCAGGCATTGGTCCTGACCGCTTCTTATCTCCAGAACTCGAAGCGGCAACGGCACTTATCGCATCAGGAGATGTTGTCAGCGCAGTGCGAGAAGTTATTGCAGAGATCATCTAGAGGCAAGACCGGCCGCGGCCTCTAGTACAAGTAATGCGGCCAGACGTACAGTTCGTTGATCTGGGCTATCTAAACTGGCGTCGATTTCAGTTATATCTATCGCCCGCACACGTTTATCGCAGGCGAGCAAAAATGCCGCTTGGCGCAGTTCATCGGCAGAGATTCCACCCGGCATTGCGGCAGGACATGCTGGAACAACACTTCGATCACAAACATCGACATCTACATCAACATAGATTTCACGTCCATCCGCACCGGCTATATCCAACGCCGTTTTAACAACGTCGGCTATCGATCTCGTTCGAAGTTCGGCCCGTGAAATGACTGTGATGCCGTTATCTTTTGCACGCGCCGAGTATTGAGCACTATTAGCAAAATCAGCAATACCAATCTGCACAATGTTTTTGCCTGGCAGACCTGTTTGAATTAACTGCCAGATAGGCGAGCCATTAGATTGACCATCTCGTACATCATGGTGGGCATCAAAAGTAATGAGGCCAACGCTAGGTAGATCAGTCCATAGGGCAGATGCAACCGAGTAAGAAATTGAATTATCTCCACCGAGTACAACAACTAACTTATGCGCGTCAAGCAAGCCATGGGCGGCAGCTTTAACTCTGGCAAAACCTTCGATTCCATCGGGATTTTCAACATCACCTAAATCTACAAAAGTATTTCCCACTAAATCCACCGCAGCTGAGGTTGAAAAAGTTGAATATCGCGCTAGCGCCGTCCTAATGGCGGCCGGAGTTAAGTGTGCATTCGATTGCGAAATCGAGCTCTCATGAGCAGGCACACCAATAAGTGCAAAGTCAGCACGGCTATCACTTGTTGAAAACAAAGTATTGGCACGGACCCATTTCGGATCAAGTGGCAACTCTGGAAGTGACATGCCCTTATCGTAGACGGATAGTGATCTACTTTTGCTGCGAAAGCAGGGTGAACTTCTTTAAGAAGATAGTCTTGGCCGGTGCAAGAGCCAGCCATGACAAATCGAGAAGCGATTGCTAAAGCCTTACCTATTTTTATTGCTGCAATCAACATGCGTGCCGGCTTAACAATAATGAGTCCTCTTATACCGATTTTGAAAGATCAATACCACTTGAGCTCTTTTCTGCTCTCTTTTCTGACTTCTCTAACGGTATTGTGCTTTGCTGGAAGTGCATTCCTTATGCCTTTTGTTGGAAAAATTGGAGGTACTAACCGTGTCATCACGGCTGCCCTCATCGTATTGACTGCGGCCATCTTCGTACGAGCAGTTGGAAATATTCCCATGCTATTTATTTCAGCATTAACTATTGGGATAGCCGTAGCAATTCTAAATTTCTCACTACCGGTCTGGGTTAAAGAGAATACTTCTGAGCACTCAGGTTTAGTCACCGGAATTTACATAACTATTATGGGGGTTTTCGCCTCCATCTCGATTGCCGTTGCCGTGCCCTTAGCTCACGCAACCTCATGGGGCTGGCGATTAGCAATGGTGCCTTGGATTGCGATCGGTTTTATCTCTTCTCTTTGGTGGCTTGTACGAAATTCAAAGAGTTCAGATGATTCACATATGCCGATTTCATCTAAGTTTCATCGAGAGTTATTGCACAAGCCCGGCGCTTGGAGCATTGCCGTTTTCTTCGGGTTACAGTCAATGCTCTTTTATGGAACGGCAACATGGATGCCGACGATATTTCTCTCAAAAGGCTTCACTTTAAGTAACGCGGGATATGTCGTTTCAATTACTGGTCTCCTTGGTTCGGTTATTGGAATAGCGGCTCCGCATTTCTCATCCAAGTTAGGAAACCTAAGGGCTTTGTTAGCCATACTTGGCGTGGTGATCTCTCTTTCTTTCGTGGCCATGATTATCGATGATGGCTGGCGTTTAGTTATCTGGTTTCTGATCGTTAACATAGCGCTAGCCATTTCCTTCCCGTTATCTCTACTCTTAACCGTTACGCGAAGCGTGCACGCCGCAGAGGTGCGTTCCTTATCAATAATGGCCCAATCAATTGGCTATTTAATGGCAGCCTTTGCGCCGGGAATTGTTGGGGCCATCTTCGATGTAACACTGAATTGGGACATCGCCCTTATTTTCCCAATAGTTCTCGGAATTTTTTTGGGCGCAGTGGGTTACTTTGCAGGTCGCCCTGAGAAAATCCACATTTAGGCGCGTGGCAAGAAACTTATTTTTTAAATACCCGCAGCGTTTCCCTCACACCTTGGATCAGATCCGAATGCGTAAGTGCCGTTAGGCAAGACCTCCAACATTTGAACCGAAGAGCCATGTTCCCAAGCTCCTATTACTGAAATCTCATGGCCCCTTGCTCTCAAATCATCAACGACTGCCGAACCAACCCGGTCTTCAATTTCTAACACTCCGCTTCCGTTTTCAACTAACGAACTCTGTCCTGCGACACTTAAATGTTGCCAGCGCGGCGCCTCGATTGCCTCTTGCACGTTCATTTTTAGATCCACAACATTAATTATCAGTTGGAGATTCGTTTGAACTTGGATATTTGCACCTGGTGTCCCACCAATTAAATAAAGTGAGCCATCAGCGCGCGTTGCACTCCATGCATTCAACGTATGGGCAGGACGTTTGCCAGGTTCAATACAGTTGGGAGAGTGTGCATCTAAAGAAAAGCCAGTCAAACGGTTATTTAAAACGATTCCAGTGCCAGGAATCACCCAAGAACTACCAAAGCCGTGGAAGACCGATTGAATCCAAGAGACGGCATTACCCTCATCGTCTGCGACTAAAAAATAAGTCGTATCGCTACCCTCGCCAGTTGCCCCGCTCTCATTATTTGCCGTTTCCATATTAATGTGTGGCAGTCGCCAATCAATATTCTCCTTAGATAGTACCTTCTCAACATTGACATCGAGAAACTCAGGATCTCCCAGGATTAGATTTCTATCGGAGAAGCCAATTTTTTTACTCTCGACACCGAGATGAATTTGATCGGCCTGACTCATGGAGGAGATCTTGAATCGCTCACACAGAAGTAACTCCTCCATCAAAATCATTCCTTGCGCTGGTGGTGGCTGTCCGTAGATAGTAAAATCGCGATATTTAATTGAAAGTGGAGGCAAAACACGCGTCGAATGTGATTTTAAATCCTTCGCATTAAACCATCCGTCTGAACCATTAATTAGTTGCTTTGAAATCTCACCCTCATAAAAAGCGTCGCGGCCACCAATTGCAATTGCACGAAGGGATGCAGCTAAGTCTTTTTGAACGATTAAATCTCCGACTTTA
>JAYTTL010000129.1:0-1900 GCA_043745325.1 Actinomycetes bacterium | reverse complement strand
ATGGACTTGGCGCAAATGTTTGGTCTAAACGCAAAGGAAAAAAAATCGCATCACAATTATCCTGTGGAATGGTCGCAATTAATTCGACGTTTGCCTTTGCGACGATTGCTTCAGTGCCCTTTGGTGGTGTGAAAGATAGTGGCTCGGGCCGAGTACATGGCCCCGAAGGTTTATTGGAATATACATTCGCACGTACCGTTGTTCGCACACGTTTTAATCTGCCATTACATTTATTGAGCTTTAGTAGACGCCCACGAGAAGTTACGCTAGTAATTAAATTGACTAAATTATTGAAGGGCCGCTTAGGCTAATACCGAGGTGCATTTCGTGTCCGTTCAGTGTTAGGTCGACGTTTATCTTTCTTTGACCAACAGGCGTTGTGCCAGTGGCGACGACCATCCTCCTCGTCTTCTAACCAAGCGACAACGTGTGGAGAAGCCAAAGGAATCAACTGATCACATCCAGGACATCGATAAGGTTTATTAGATCCAGATCCCGTTAACTTTCGGACTGTATACAGTCCCTCATGATGTTCTTCAAATGTTTGATTTGATGTCGCGGGGTCGCGATCATCGGATTTTGGCCGCTTGTTTTTAGGGAAGTTTCTTCGCGGACTCATAGGCATATTTTCGCATAGTAGTATCAACTTATGAACGCGATTGAGGTGACGGGCTTAAAGAAAAGCTACGGCCCCGTTCATGCAGTTCGTGGGATAGATCTGAGTATTAGTACGGGCGAAATCTTTGCCTTATTGGGTCCAAACGGTGCCGGAAAAACAACGACGGTAGAAATTCTTGAAGGATTTCGCACTCAAGACAGCGGAAAAGTCCAGGTCCTAGGTTTTGATCCCCGTACACGTGGCCATGCCGCCCGTGAGTGGAGAAATCTCATTGGAATCGTCCTGCAAACTACTTCAGATTCTGGTGATTTGACGGTCATAGAAACAATCGAACATTTCAGGGGCTATTACTCCAATCCGAGAAAAGTAGACGAAGTTATAAACGCAGTTGGCTTGGATGAAAAAGCTGGCTCGCTAATTAGAAAGCTTTCAGGAGGGCAGCGCAGAAGATTTGATGTCGCACTGGGCATTATTGGTAATCCCAAACTTTTATTTCTCGATGAGCCCACGACTGGCTTTGATCCCGAAGCCCGTCGATCCTTTTGGGCGCTGATTCAAGAACTTCGTGGCAATGGGACCACCATCCTCTTGACGACGCACTATTTAGATGAAGCCGAAGCGCTAGCCGACCGCGTAGGAGTAATTAGTGATGGTCAAATCCTTGAAATATCAACTCCCGCTGAACTCGGTGGGCGAAGTACTTCGAAAGCTCTCGTTTCATGGCGTGATGACACTGTACTTAAGTCTCAAACTACCGACAATCCAACCGCCTTTGTCAGTCACTTGAGCGCTGAATTTAATGGTGAAATTCCAGAGTTGACTGTCACTCGACCGTCACTCGAAGATATCTATCTGAGAATGATAGGAAAGATTCATGAGTAAAATTCCAAGCGCATTATCTTTAGGTCTCAGACGTGGCAGATTAGAAATTCGTCAATTTTCCCGCCAACGTGAATCCGTTGTCTTTACACTTTTATTTCCAGTAATTTTGCTCGCAATCTTTGGCTCGGTATTTAAAAACACAATCGCGCCAGGCGTAACTTTCTCGCAGTATTTTGTTGCTGGAATGATTGCTTCAGGTCTCGTGAATACTGGTTTTCAAGCTCTAGCAATTACGATTCCGCTCGAGCGTGACTTTGGTACTTTGAAACGATTACGTGGTACACCAATGCCGACTTCTAGTTATTTCATAGGCAAGGCTATATTGGTCACGGTCAGCATGCTGATACAAATTCTCATGCTGCTTGGATTTGGGATGGTTTTTTTTGGTCTACACATGCC
>JAYTTL010000128.1:0-1905 GCA_043745325.1 Actinomycetes bacterium | reverse complement strand
AGGGCCATTACCAAGTCCACAGCCAAGCTCAGGGACATTACCAAATCCGCAGCCAAGCCCATCACTTGCCCCTGCGCAACCCTCTTCGCCGGGTCAGGGTTCTAGCAAGAAGCCTTACACCGAGTACTCCTCAACCTATTCAACCTTAGCCCCAAGTTCTGGGACCAGAATTACCTCCTCAGCTAGCCCTAATGGTTATCTAGCAGCGATGGGATTCTCCTCCACCATAGGCACATCAATCTATGATCATCCCAGCGGGCTTGCTAGTGATGGCAGAAATTTAATTCTGGTGGATCGCGGAAATAACAGAATTTTGGTTTGGAATACTGCGCCAACTACTAGTGAGAGCGCTCCAGACTTTGTACTTTGCCAGCCAAACCAAACTTCTACGGTTAGTGGAAGTGCATTAAATCAATGTAATTGGCCAAGCGATGCCATCGTTACGCCAACCGGAAAACTTCTTGTTGCAGACTCCGACAATAATCGAATCTTGATCTGGAATACGATGCCAACTGCAACTGGTGCTAGTGCAAGTTTCGCACTAGACCTAGGAGAAAGTGCTTGGCCCTGGGGAATCTGGTCAGATGGCACAAGAGTTGCCGCTACCTCGACCGGAAGAGGGCGAATCTCGATTTGGAATTCATTTCCCACTAGCTCTACTCAGGCTCCATCATTTGTAATCGAAGGTTCTGAAAGTACCTGCATTGGAACTCCTAGAGGATTAATGAGCAATGGGACTGCTCTATTAACTGGAGAGCACAATGGCAAATGTGGGGAGACGAAAGGAATTCATGTTTTTACAACATTCCCTACCTCTTCCTCAGCCAAGCCCACCTACATGATTGTCCCTCCTGACCCTAATTACGCCTGGCCAATGGGGACTTTTGATAAGAGCACAGGCAAGGCCTATTTACTCTCCAGGACTTTACAAGCATTTGACGGATTCCCAGCTACCAAACCAGTTGCGACACAAGTAGCAGAAAAAGCTGAATTTGATGGTGGTGATGGAGGAGATGTCGAGATAGTAAACGGGCTGATGTATGTTGTTGAATACAACGGAAATCGCGTCTCTGTCTTCAAAGGTATTCCAACATCTAGCTCGCTACCCGACTTTTATTTGGGGCTTTCCTCCTCCACAATAACTTCACCAGTTGAAAATCCGCTAAAGAAAAATTTTCTAATTACAAATCCACAAGTCACCACCCTTGATGGTGCGATGGCGATAAATAGCGATTTTGATCGCGCAATTTATGTTTGGAAAAATATTCCAGCAACTAGTGGAGCTAAGCCAGATTTGGTTTGGTCAACCCAGAATCAGAATGACCCCAATCCACTGCTTGCGATGGACTTTCAGCCTGATTCATCAGATACGGGCAAGATGGGTGGAAAGTCATACTATGCCGTCGCTGGTGAAAAAAGCTTCGTAGTCTGGGAGGGAATACCGACCTCAACAAGTTCGGTACCAATTCTTAATATTAAGGATTCTATTGGAAATGTTAATTTTGATATGCATCTTAGAGTGGCGATGGATGAATACAACTTTTACATCCTTGATGGAAGTGCTAAGAAGATTTATGTCTGGAAGGGCTTACCGGCAGATAAAAACGATAGCCCAGATTTCACCTTGAACGCAGAGGCCAATCGCATACGATCAGATGGTAAGCATCTGGTTGCAGCTAGTCTTTATACATCGCCACACATTATGGTATGGGATGTTGCCACTTTGAAACAGGGCTCAACCACCCTTGGAACCGTGGGCTATCAAATGAATCTGCCACAAGATGCATTTATTCTTAATGGTGCACTTTATGTTGCAGATACTAGTTTTCATAGAGTTCTATATTGGAGCTCAATTACCGCAGCCATGGCAGGAGGCGCACCTGATGGAACTATTGGCGCAGGTTC
>JAYTTL010000127.1:0-1910 GCA_043745325.1 Actinomycetes bacterium | reverse complement strand
GAATGCAGAAGAAGCGATCTACTTAGGTGATTCAACCGATTTAGATATCGCACAAAAAAACTTAAAGGACTACACGCCACTGGTCGTTATCAAACTTGGTTCTCGTGGAGCGATGGCTGTCTTTGGCAATGAATCTGTCAGAGTCCCCGCCGTCACCACCAATGTCGTAGATACAACGGGTGCTGGAGATTCCTTTGCCGCTGGATTTATTCCCATGTGGCTAGAAACACGTGATTTAGAAGCCGCGCTATCGGCCGGGACAGCCCTTGCCGCAAAGTGTGTTGCAACCGTTGGGGCGCGCCCTCCCCTGAATTAACCCATCTAGTTGGCACAATCTCCCCCATGGTAAAGACACCGACGAAGAGCAAGGCTAAGAAACCAGCTGGTCCCAAACCTGGAGAGTATCCAGGCAAGATCATTGATATCGATGTCTCTCAAGAAGTCTCTGAGTCATTTCTAGAGTATGCATACTCGGTAATTTATTCGCGTGCTCTACCTGATGCTCGAGATGGTTTAAAGCCCGTACACCGTCGCATTCTGCATCAGATGGCGGATATGGGACTTCGACCAGAGCGCGGTCACGTAAAAAGCGCCCGCGTTGTCGGTGAAGTGATGGGTAAGTTGCATCCACATGGTGATGGCGCAATATATGACGCACTCGTTCGAATGGCCCAATCTTTTTCTATGCGGGTGCCACTCATCGATGGTCATGGAAACTTTGGTTCATTAGATGCCGGCCCTGCGGCCATGCGTTATACCGAAGCGCGATTGGCAACGGCAGCAATGACAATGGTCGCGGAAACAGATGAAAATACGGTCGATTTTGGCCCAAACTATGATGGCCAATTATCAGAGCCTTTAGTTCTACCTGCCGCTTATCCCAACCTTCTGGTTAATGGTGGCTCTGGAATCGCCGTTGGAATGGCAACAAATATGGCCCCGCATAACTTAGGTGAGGTGATTGCGGCAACTAAGTTTCTCATTGAAAATCCAACCGCGACTCTAAAACAGTTAATGAAATATATTCCTGGCCCTGATTTTCCAACAGGTGGGCAGTTAGTTGGTTTAGAAGGCGTACGCGAGGCATATGCAACCGGCAAAGGATCTTTTAAAGTCCGCGCTAGTGTTGAAATCGAAAAAGTCTCATCTCGAAAAATGGGGCTCGTTATTAAAGAGTTGCCATTTACAATCGGGCCCGAAAAAGTCGTTGAAAGAATTGCTGCGTTAGTAAAAGCGAAAAAAATTCAAGGAATTAGCGACATTATTGATCTGACCGACGGCCAGACTGGCACCAATGTCGTTATCGAATTAAAGAATGGTTTTGAACCAGAGGAAGTGCTCGAGAAGTTATATGCATTGACTCCGATGGAAGACGCCTTTTCCATTAATGCAGTGGCCTTAGTTAAAGGTCGCCCCCAAACTCTTGGATTAAAAGAGCTACTAAATGTATTTATCGATCACCGTATTGAGGTTGTACGACGTCGCAGCGAGTTCCGTAAGTCCAAAGCGCAGTCGCGCCTAACCCTGGTCGATGGCCTGTTAAAAGCAATCATCGATATTGATAAGGTTATTAAGATCATCCGAGCAAGTGATGATGTGGCTACTGCTAAAGCAAAACTCATGAAAGATTTCACATTAAATGACGAGCAGGTCACATATATCTTAGATATGCCGCTGCGCCGTCTCACAAAGATGAGCAAACTAGAACTCGAAAGTGAGCAGAAAGAGTTGAAGAGCGTCATCGAAGAGTTAGCAAAGCTGCTCAAGAGCCAAGAAGCGATTAAAACTCAAGTATCTAATGAGTTAACTGCCGTATCTAAGTCATTTGCTACCGCTCGAAAGACGAGAATTGATGCTGCATAATCTCGGCTAGAATACGGTGTGATTTCAACCCAAGCTCTCGAACTTCG
>JAYTTL010000126.1:0-6975 GCA_043745325.1 Actinomycetes bacterium | reverse complement strand
ATCCTTCGTGTACCGCCAAAATGGGTAGCGATGCCATGTCGGTTGTAGATCCACTAACAATGAGAGTGCACGGCGTTTCGGGAGTTCGAGTCGTCGATGCCTCAGTTTTTCCATACGTCACAAATGGAAACATTTATGCGCCGGTTATGATGGTGGCCGAAAAAGCGGCGGATTTAATCTTAGGTAATACCCCTTTGCCCGCTCAATACACGCCGTTCTATCGCCATGCCACATGATGATTATGGAAAGTAACGAGTTAGCGCCGTCTTCTATTGCAAAGGTAAGAATTCAAAAAAGTGATTCATCCACGCCAACATCAGATTCGGTCGTAGTTGAAGAGCCGCTAGAAATTCGGCTCAAACGGGGAGAGCGAGAAGAGCAGCTCGGGATCACGATGCGAACGCCTGGCGCCGATCTTGAGCTAGCGGCCGGTTTTCTATGGGGAGAGGGTTTTATAAAAACTCCCGACGAGTTAGTAAGCGTAAGACTTTGCGCTGATAAGACTCTTACTCTTCGCCAACGGGCAAACATTGTTATCGCCGAAGTTGCCGAAAACTCCCATGAATCAACGAGGATTTTAGAACGCCGTTTTACGATTACTTCTGCTTGTGGTGTCTGCGGATCAACAAACATTAGCGACTTACACAAACGTGGAGTTAACAAAGTTTCACCTTCAACCCATAACCTTCAAGCACTTGCGGGGATGGCTACTCTACTTGAAGGTCGCCAACGAATCTTTGATAAAACCGGTGGGCTTCATGCCGCCTTACTTATTAATCCAATAGGTGAGCCAATGTGGATCCGAGAAGATGTTGGTCGGCATAATGCCCTCGATAAAGTTATCGGCGCTGCGTTAATGGATGGGAGAATTCCACTTGCCAATTGGACCCTCGTTGTTTCTGGACGCATTGGTTATGAGCTCGTTCAAAAATCAATTTGTGCCGGAATTTCAGCGATTGTCGGTGTGAGTGCACCCACTTCATTAGCAGTTGATTTAGCATTTGAGTTTGGTTTAACTCTGCTCGCCTTTGCCCGCAACGGCGTGGCCCAACAATACTTACCGAGCGAGCAATGAAGTTTCGAGCATATTTAAGGGCGGCACATTTTGGCCCAACAATGATTATCACCGTAATCTCTTTTGCTTTAGCAATAAAGCTGTGGTCGGCTGGTCCTGCACTTCTTATTGCTTTTACCGTTTTCTTAGGTCAACTAATTATTGGTTGGAGCAATGATGTTTTTGATTACGCGGATGATCTAAAGCACAATCGAATCAATAAACCATTAGTTGCCGGCACAATATCCATGCGCCAACTTCGGATGGCGACCTTCATTCTCTTGCCAGTTGCCCTCGTTGCAAATTTAATTGGTCCGTTGGGTATCAGAGGCGGAGGTGTTTACCTTCTCGGTGTTGGTTGTGGAATCGCCTATAATTTTTACTTTAAATTCTCCATACTTTCGCCACTGCCATATGCAGTGGCTTGCGCGGCTTTGCCGGCTAGCATTTTCTTAGCCACCAATCGCACGGCTCCGGTATGGGTCTTAGCCGTTGGATCAATGCTGGGTGTCGCCTTTCACTTTGCCAATGTACTTAAAGATTTAAGTCAGGATAGAGAGAGTTCTATTGGGGGCCAGCCACAGCGCCTTGGTAAGCGTCCTTCAATTGCGATTATTTCCATTCTCCTAATTCTCACGACCGCAGTGTTAGTCAGCAGCCCAGTTGCTCACGATTTAAGTCCGCGCAATTCGAGATTCAACCGTTAATCTGTGTAGTTAATGATGGCAAGACACATCTCATCTCGGGAGCCTTCGCCCCATACAATATAGTTTGGCGCAACATTTTTAAACTCTGGCAAAAGAGAACGTAACCCTATATCGAAGCTGCAACTTACTTTCAGATAATCGCCTGGAAGCGCATTGATCGGCTTAATTTGCCAATCAGTGGTTTGATTATCGAAGTCCCATTGAGGACGCCAAGAGAGAACAGTTATCTCTTGAGTTACCGCACTTTGATAGGTGATTGTGATTGTTCTTCCTAGTTGGTGCATATGACCTGTTGCACCATATATTTTCATCGGTGAGCGCACAGTATTTGTGCAATCTGATATTGGACTAGGGATAGGATTAAATGGATTCTTACCGCAAATTAAAAGCAATCCGTTTGCTTGCAGCGCAGCTTTATCTGATGTGCGATTAGCCAAATCACTTAGAGCCGCCGAGCGAGTGCACAGCGGACCTGACTCAGTAGGGCCACACGCAATCTCAACTGGCGCAGGAATCAGGAGCGTCTTTAACTTAGCAACAGGTTCCTTTGCCATTCTAAGAATGACTTTCATGTTTGCCTTATTCTTATCCGCACTATTTGCAGAATTAATATGAAAGTGGGTCTGCATAATAAACTGATCTCCCGCGTCAACATGCATTCCAGTCCCAACGGGGTAACCTTTAAAGTTTGCGCCCGGTGCCCAAAAGGAAACCCAACTACTTGGCGCTGCCGGTAAAAATGCACTGGCCCCAGGGATTCCCGTGTCACCAAAACAAGGCCATCCTGCCTCTGGCGTTTGCGCATCGAGGGCCATGGACGCGCCAACTTTGGCGGTATCTACTTTATAAAGAATTCCATGATGAGAGACCAATAGATTATCGGGAACAATCGTCACTGATTGCAGATATGCATCGTTCTTAAACTTTGGATCAAGCAAAAAACATCGGTACTCATCGCTTCCGCCATTTGGGGCAACTGCGCTATATGGCGGTGTTGATATCTGCACATCTTCAATGGGAGCAGTAGTTACCTCTTTTGACCACACCAGCCTTTTACCACTCTTGATGCAGGTATAGCTAAGGTCATGTGCGATTGCCGTGGAGTTAATCGTTGAACATTTGCTCCCGCTCTTGATGAGTGGTGTTGCCGCAAATGCATTTAATCCGATTAACGCCA
This sequence comes from Actinomycetes bacterium, assembly GCA_043745325.1. Taxonomy (GTDB): domain Bacteria; phylum Actinomycetota; class Actinomycetes; order Nanopelagicales; family Nanopelagicaceae; genus Planktophila. The sequence goes on along the minus strand of JAYTTL010000126.1, from coordinate 4,037 downwards.
GCACGCTTGCAAGCGAGAGTGCTAGAAAATATCTACTTCTTTTCATGCCGATAGCGTAAATGCTGGCGATATAAATGGCGATGTCAAACCTATGCATCCTTGGTGGTTTTTCGTTGCGCTCTATCAATGGTTTCAAATATCGATCGCATTGCCGACTCGCTTGATTTAAAATCACCGGCACTTTTAGAGGTTGTTACACCCGATGAACCGGTGGAAGCCAAAGTTTTACGTATCTCTGGGCGCCGCCAAGTTGCACGATTAGCTGGCTCGATAACCAGGCGTATCTGAACTCTCTTTAGTTAATAGGCCCGTCACCAAGGGCTAACCCTCACGTCATTGCAAACGTGACCCAGAAGATGCTTCAAATTTGATGCCATGAGCCAGTTGCAGTGGCAAGATGTTGCTCATGAGCAAACCTACTATCGCCGTTAAATCCGTAATTATCAGATTTGCCGGAGATAGTGGAGATGGAATGCAGTTAACGGGAGATCGTTTCACCATGGATACTGCCAGTTTAGGAAATGACATTTCAACACTGCCAAATTTTCCGGCTGAAATCCGTGCGCCCCAAGGCACATTACCTGGGGTCTCTTCCTTTCAACTTCACTTTGCCGATCATCTTGTTCGCACGGCAGGGGATGCACCAGATGTTTTGGTTGCGATGAACCCCGCGGCCTTAAAAGCAAATATTAAAGACATTCCGCGGGGTGCCACCATCATCGTTGATAAAGATGAGTTCACAACTCGCAATTTGACCAAAGTTGGCTATGCGAGTAATCCGCTTGAAGATGGATCTTTAAGTAGTTACAAAATACATGCCGTAGCACTTACTTCTATGACGGTATCTGCATTATCAGCGCTTGCCCTCTCGCGTAAGGATGCCGAACGCGCTAAGAACATGTTCGCACTCGGTCTGCTTTCTTGGATGTATCACCGTCCAACGGATGCTACCGAAGCTTTCTTGAAGGCGAAGTTTTCCAAGATGCCTGAAATCTTGGAGGCGAATTTAATTGCATATCGAACCGGTTGGAACTACGGTGAAACAAGTGAAGATTTTGCAATTTCATATGAAGTCGCACCCGCGCACATGTCGCCTGGCAAATATAGAAATATAAGTGGAAACATTGCCCTGGCCTATGGTTTGATTGCTGCCGCACAGGCCACTGAATTAAAGTTATTTCTCGGTTCATATCCCATCACTCCGGCCTCGGATATTTTGCACGAACTTTCAAAGCATAAAAAATTTGGCGTCATTACTTTTCAAGCAGAGGATGAAATCGCAGCCGTTGGTTCGGCATTAGGTGCCTCATATGGCGGCGCACTCGGAGTAACAGCGACTTCAGGACCAGGAATTGCGCTAAAGAGCGAGATGATTGGCCTTGCTGTGATGTTAGAACTCCCACTCATTATTATTGATGTTCAACGTGGTGGCCCATCTACAGGGCTGCCGACAAAGACCGAGCAGGCCGATTTATTGCAGGTTATGTTTGGACGAAATGGTGAATCACCGGCCGCCGTTATCGCCGCATCCACCCCAAGTGATTGCTTCACCATGGCCCTTGAAGCGGTGCGTATTGCAACCACCTATCGTGTGCCCGTATTTTTATTATCGGATGGATACATCGCCAATGGTTCGCAGCCGTGGAAGATTCCCGATGTGGCCACACTGCCTGATTTACACGTCGAATTTGCCCACACTCAAGAAGATTTCTTGCCCTACCTTCGAGAGCCCGAAACCCTTGCACGGCCTTGGGCGATTCCTGGCACTAAGGGAATTGAGCACCGCATTGGTGGAATTGAGAAGCAAGATAAGACGGGCGAAATCAATTATGAGCCAGCAAATCACGACTTTATGGTGCGCACCAGGGCGGCCAAGATTGACGGAATTGAAGTTCCCAACCTTGAGGTCGATGATCTCTATGGGGATGCGAAAGTATTATTCCTTGGTTGGGGATCGACGTACGGTCCAATCGCATCTGCTGTAGAGGAGCTTCGCAACAACGGTGAAAAAATTGCTCAAGCGCATTTGAAATACATCAATCCATTCCCTAAAAATCTTGGCGAAGTTCTAAACAAGTACCAAATCGTGATTACTCCTGAAATGAACTTAGGCCAACTTGCGATGTTGCTGCGATCAAAGTATTTAAAGGACATCGTGAGCTATAACATGGTGCGCGGTTTACCATTTACTACAGCCGAACTAGTGGAAGCTGCGATGGGGGTACTTCACAATGACTGATGTAACTTTAACAAAGAAGGACTTTACTTCAGACCAAGAGGTCCGATGGTGTCCAGGGTGTGGAGATTATTCAGTTTTATCCACGATGCAGGCCTTTTTGCCCGAACTTGGAATCCCTCGCGAAAACATCGTTTTTATCTCAGGGATTGGCTGTTCTTCGCGTTTTCCATACTACTTAAATACTTTTGGAATGCACTCTATTCATGGACGTGCTCCGGCAATTGCGTCAGGGCTTGCAATCACCCGCCCAGATTTAACTGTATTTGTCATCACTGGCGATGGCGATGCACTATCAATTGGGGGCAACCATTTAATTCATGCGTTGCGCCGTAACGTTGAGCTCAAGATTCTATTGTTTAACAATCGAATTTACGGTCTAACGAAAGGTCAGTACTCACCTGCAAGTGAGCAAGGCAAAATTACAAAGTCGACTCCGTATGGCTCACTTGATACTCCATTTAATCCCATCTCACTTGCAATCGGCGCCGAAGCAACTTTCGTTGCACGTACGATAGACAGCGATCGTAAACATTTATCTGAAGTCCTTCGCCAAGCAAGTGCTCACAAAGGTTCAGCACTCATTGAGATTTATCAAAACTGTCCCATTTTTAATGATGGTGCCTTTGATCAAGTTAAAGATAATGAAACTAAAGAGGGATCACTACTTCAGTTGATTCATGGTCAAGCGATAAAATCAACTACATACGGGGTTGTCCGCGATGGTGCTCGCCTCAAACTTGTTGAGCTTTCAAACGTTGATGAGTCTGAACTCGTCATCCATGATGCGAGCGACCCAGATCCCTCGTACGCCTTTGCACTTTCGCGGTTGTCGGGCTCTGCGCTAGAACACACACCCATCGGTATTTTTCGTAGCGTGGTGCGACCTGGATATTCGGCAATGGTCAATGATCAATTGAGCGAAGTAATTGCTAGTCAGGGCGCTGGGGATTTGGAAAAACTTCTGAACTCCGGTGACACCTGGGTGGTTGACTAAAAACTTAGCTGAAAACATCTCGCTTCCTCACATTTATGAGGTACATTTACCGTTTAATGCCTTCGTAATCTCACAAAAAGTGATGCTGGAGAGCCAGATGTGAAAGATGTAGTTTTGGTCATCGATAGTGATTCTGCCTGTCGCACGACGCTGCGCCACTACCTTCAGAACGAAGGAATCCGGACCATTGAAGCCCTCGATGGCAATAATGGTCTACAGAAATTTGAGCATCAGACCCCTAACTTGGTCATATTAGACATTGCAATTGGGCAGCCCAATGGCTTTGAGGTCTGCCGACAAATTCGAAAAATATCAGAGGTGCCTATCATCTTTTTGACCGCTCGAATTGATGAGATTGATGAAGCCATGGGTTTTTCTTCAGGCGCAAATGACTACATTAAAAAGCCCGTTTCAAAATCGATTTTGATTTTACGGATATTAAATCAACTCGCACGTAAAAATCGAAGCGACTCAACCGATCTTAATATTATAAAAGTTGGGAATTTAACTTTAAATCTCATTAATAGAGAGCTCAAAATCGACGACACCATAATTGAAATTACTCGCTCTGAATTTGAGTTTATCCATTTATTGATGGAAGATTCCAGTCGTGTTCATACTCGCGGACAAGTCAGTATTGCCTTGGGAACCGCAGAAAAGTTCACCAGCGACCACTTATTAGATACGCATGCATCGCGACTTCGATTAAAGATTTTAGCCGCTGGTGGACCGCGAACAATTACGGCAGTTCGTGGCATCGGCTACCGCTTTATCTGATGCACAACACTTTATAACTTCTAAATC
>JAYTTL010000125.1:0-1914 GCA_043745325.1 Actinomycetes bacterium | reverse complement strand
CCGACTACGATTCGTGCGCATTCCCGTGCGCACTCACCCGGCTGGGTATCCACTTATCTTTCGGGAAATGCTGTTCAGACAAACCGAGCCACTTCTGTTACCCGGCACTACGATACGGTTAACGTTGGCACCGGTATAAATTTCTTGTCTGTAAAAATCCCTGTATTCATTTCCGGCGATGACTTCAGTAAGGTTTTGCACCCCGACGAAACCCACGTTTCCAATGGCGCCAGTCGTGACTGGCGACAATACAAGCGCATTGGATATAGTGATTTGTCCAGGCGCAATCAGATTGACGGTATTGCCACTTACATCAGTGACGGTTAGACCGCGCTCGGCCAGGATTTGCGAAAAAATTGCACCCGTGATGGTGCCACGGCTAAAGGTGCTGATGACGGCGGTGATATTACCGTCAGGGTTTGCGCCGTACCACGTTTTTGCCGCCGCAGCAAATTCAGCATACGCATTTTCCGCAGTGATAACAGCTTGCGCGGTGACCTGTGTTGGGTTTACTGACGACCCTGACAATGTGCCAGGTGTACCCATGCCAGCATAGTATTTGGTCACCGAATTTGCGGTGTCTGGAACCGCATCGGTCAATGCACCAATCGCTGTCGACTGCTTGTCTTGAGAGACGCTCAGATCAGTTTTGATGTTATTCGTACCATCAAATCCAGCATTGAATATGAAGGTCTTCGGCGAAGCGACATTGACAGCGGTCGCAGAAATTTTGGAGGCATCTGCAATAGCGGCAGCAACTTCGGTAGGGCTTAGTGTTTTAACGATATCGGTCATTTTTTTATTTTTCTAATTGGGGTAGATTTGATGTTTTTTGAAATAAGTGATATTTGCAGCATCATTTTTTCTATAGTCAAACATCGAAAATTTATATGGTGGCGGCAATAGAAAAACAAAGAGTTGAGTGCCATTTATGAGGAAATGAATCTCATGCTGAGTAATGTCTTTGGGTAACCGATTTGTCAAATCCACCTTGTCTTCGTATATCTGTCCGGTATTTTTAATGCGCCATTTGACATAGAGGTAGTCACCCCTGGGGAATGTCCCCGTAATGCCAACACCCGTAAATATGTCTCCTCTCTCCAAGCGATAAGGCGCGGCGCGCAATCCCACGCCACCTTCTCTTTCATACTCGCTTTTAGAGCCATATTGGTAGTCGAGCACCTCAATATCTGGGCTTTCGCTGACCGCACTAAAACTAAACGAATGAAACATGTAATTCTCCGTGGCACAGGCGTTAAGGAACAGTTGGCTGGACAGTAAGCCCATTAAAAATAATCGTCGTCGATTCAACAAAATCACAGCAGACCTGGATGCCTTCATAAGCGGTTCATTCATATCGACGGTACCTTGTTTAATAGGGCGTGTTTTACGATTTTTGGTGGGCATAAATCGCACCAGCCATTTCGTCACCAGCCTTCCTTGCATGGCGTTGGTTACGGATCTGATTGCTATCGATATATTCTTCATCAGTATTTCTCCATCGGATTCATGTTCATATTTATAGCCTGGTTGGTTTACGGGGGCAGGTCAGTTGAACAATTTTTACGTTCCTATTTATGCCCAAACCCTCTCAAAACTATCATTCGAAGCCATTTTTGGCAGCGCTTTAGTGCTGTAGCCCAATAGATACGGACGTGACCAGCTACTAAATTCATAGTGCCAATCCGTCGTCAAGCTCTCCGAATTAGCCTGGATGGATGACAAGTCATGCACCTGCGTGATGAACAGTGAGACCGCCCCATTCGCATCAAAGCCCGTAGTTTCGCTAGCAATGATCGTTCCGCTTGCTGCGTAGTTAGAAGTGGTTCGACAAATCTGAACAGCGAGATAAGTGGAAACTCAGCCTATATTGACCGACAGGGCGCAAGCCCGACAAATAGGAGTTTCCGTTAT
>JAYTTL010000124.1:0-1914 GCA_043745325.1 Actinomycetes bacterium | reverse complement strand
ACAACCAAAGACAAAAACGCCTACTATCGACCCGATGCCAAGCTCGTCATTTTAAACGCTGTCGCACATTCTCATCTTCGGCGTTTAAGAGACGCGGGTCTCCAAATAGCGGTCGAGTTCCAAAAACACATTTCAACTATTTCTATTAAAGAAAAACACCAATACGCCGAACATTTCTATGTGGTCATGAGTGCCATTATAAATAACGGGACTAAAAAACAAGTCGATGATTTTTTTCGGGCGATTACCAATATTGCCGCCGATCACATCAAAACTCTGATCGTCAATACCAAAAGAAGCAAAGAAACCACCACCGAAATTTACTGTCTGGCGGAATCCCTGAACCATATTCTCGCTCAGACTACCCAACACACCCTGGAAAAGAACGATCCCTCAACATCGTTTTTATTCGGACGACTAACAATCAACGTCGATTCTCGCCCTGGTACCAAGATGGGAGCAATCGGCATCAAAATAGACAAGCGTGATTTGAAATTACTCAACGGAGCCATGAATGAAGTTTGAAAATCTCACCCGAACCCGTCACGAATATGTGGATAACGAAACAGACTGGACCTGGATCAAGTCTGATAGCGGGGCATGGGACGGCCCTAAAAGCGACTGGGAACAGTCTCACAAAATTAAATACATGAAGTATCTTAAAAACAACGATGTTGTTGTTACGGCGGGCGCAAACCAGGGTATGTATGCTCGGTTGTATGCTAATTATTTTAAATCTGTCTATGCGTTTGAGCCCGACCCATTGAATTTTCATTGCATGGTCATGAACACCCAACGCGACAATATTATTAAGATGCAAGCCGCTTTGGGCTCAGAACCAGGATTTATCACGGTCAATCGTCTAACCATGGAAAATACCGGAATGCATACGGTATCGAACGGCGGCATTATACCGATCCTGACCCTAGATTCCTTTAATTTTAATGTACTTAACCTGTTGCAATTGGATGTCGAGGGCTACGAGATCGAGGTCATTAAAGGGGGCGTTCACACTATTAATCGACTGAAGCCCGTTATTGTCCTGGAGCGTGGGAGACATCCTGACGTTTTGTCCGCAATGATGGGCATCAATTACCGGCCAGTTGACGATTCTTCGATGGATACCGTATTTGTGAGTTGTTAGGAAAGCAAGAAGCATAAATAGTCCATTAATTTTGTGGTTTAAAAAAGCCTAAGGGAAACCCAATATATATGGACAAGAAGCCGAAGAAGCGGAAGCCAGCGGGTCGTTATACTGAGCCGAAGCCCAAAGAAAAAAAGACGCCCCTACTCGATATTGTTGCCAGAAAATTTGGGTCACGTCGAACGAGAGGCGGGCCAAATCGCTACATTGAAAATAACCCGACTGATTCTAAGCTTCACGTCAAACGCAAAGCAATTCGGGAAGACCTGTTGGGCGAGCGGATATATACGGTTACCGCTCGTTCCGCCCGCTCGGGACGGGTCGTTCGACGCCGCTGGCGCGATTCTGATACGGCCAATGCCCAGTATCATCGCTGGCTGGCCAAAGGCAAGCTCCACGATGTCTCGATGACTGCCGAAAGCCTTGCTGACAAGGCCGATCATTATTTGCTGCCCTATGGCATGTTATTTGAAGTCTTTGATCGCGGCTTGAACGAATGGTCCGATGATACCAAACTGACCCCCGAACAATGGGCATTTGCTCGCGTCGTTTCCTTTTTAGAGGGCGGGCGGGCCATGGACCTCGACGAAGACCTGATCGACGAAGCCAAAGGCTTCAAGATTACCAAAGCCACAACCAATAAATCGTTGGGCAAACTCGCGCGACGGCGCGACAAGATCGGCAAGACTGCCAAGGCAACGCTCGTTGATCGCAAAACTGCCGAAGCAAGTACTGTTTTCGCCAGTAAGGCCCAAGCTTCAAAACACCTC
>JAYTTL010000123.1:0-1916 GCA_043745325.1 Actinomycetes bacterium | reverse complement strand
TGCACTCCCTTCATCGCTGCTAAGGGAAGACACTTGGCGCGTTGCTCTCAACTACAACTTTCAAAGAGCTGTTTGCGCTCACATTAATAACTTGATCTTTGTCGCCTACCTTCATCGGCAATACATTTGCGAAAGAGATAGTTTGGAGAATCAAAGGGGCTGCAACGGTTATTTCAATAGTGTCACTTTTACAAGCATGAAATCGTTCATTGAATGTACAATTTTTAAATTGCTCCCCCGGAGTGAGTGGAAGTACTAACTACTCAATTGAGATTTCCTATTTCGCTAGCATTTGGCTCATTTGGCACTTAAAATTTAGGGAATTTACTTGATAGAAAATGAGGTGTTTATGGATATCAACAATAAATTTCTTTCGGAGAATTGTGGCCTCAATATTGTTTCAGAATTCTCTCAATTTCTAGGGCATGGAAACAATGGAATTAAAGAAATATTGCAGCATTTAAATCGCGTCAGTTTTGTTCAATTTGGATGTCAATCAGTGCATATAACTCGATTGAATTCAAAGAATGAACCACTTTTGGAATCAATCTCTGGAGTGGAAATTTCGAAAGAGTTTGCTGACACTCAGCAATTGAGCCTCGATAGTAAGCTCCCAATTGTTGATGTCATTCGAAGCGGAAAAATATTGTGGATCAATACTCTGCCCGATTGAGGCGTTGATTATCCACTTTTGAAGGATTTTCCAATCGATTTTCATGGTAAGACATTTATTGCAGTTCCCGTCTTCGATGAAGATATTGCTATAGGCGGCCTGTCATTAGTTTGTAAACCTAAATTATTTGAAGACGATTGTTTTAACGATTTCTTTGCGGCTATGGCCGGGCTCCTGTCTATTGCGTTAAGTAAACTGTAAGCTGAGACTCACAATCCACACTTTACGAACAATCCCTGGTACCAGCAGGTGTGTTTTCGATGTATCTGAAAGCCATTGCTGAATTTGTAATTTATCTTGATGGTAGAGAAAATTTCTATCAATCTTCTTTATCATGTAAAAAAAGGCCAAATGTAATTGCATCTTCCAAGGCCATGGCGGAGGCGGCAATGACATTTTCATGAACGCCTACCGTACTCCATTCGCTTTTTCCATCACTTGTTTCAACTAACACTCGAGTAATTGCACTGGTGCCTAATCGCCCTTCAAGAATTCGAACTTTGTAATCTATGAGTTCAAGTTTTTTAAGTTCTGGGTAAAACGCAATGAGACCCGAGCGAAGTGCGTTATCGAAGGCGTTAACGGGACCATTTCCACTTCCGTAACAGGTTATTTTCTCGCCAGCGACGGTAAGTGTTAAATCTGCCTTTGTCAGAATACTGTGATCTTCGAGGCGCTCAACCGTAGTTGACCAGTGTTCGATTGTGAAGAATGATAAACGCGTTCCGTGAATCTCTTCATGAACGAGAAGTTCAAAGGATGCATCGGCGGCCTCAAAGGAAAATCCTTGAGACTCCATATCCTTGACCCGACTTACTATCCGTTTAATGAGTTCGTTATCTCCGCCCAGATCTACACCGAGCTCTTGCGACTTTAGCTCAATCGATGCTCGCCCGGCCATGTCTGAGACCAACATACGCATGTCGTTTCCAACTGATTGTGGATCCTCATGCTGATATAAAGACGGATCTACCTTTATCGCGCTAGCGTGAAGTCCGGCTTTGTGCGCAAAGGCTGAGATACCGACATAGGGCTGGCGCGCACTCGATGAAACATTTGTAACTTCGGCGATTGCATGTGAGATTCTAAATGCCTCACGAAGTGAGTTGTCAGGCAGAACTAATTGATGTTTTTTTAACTCCAAGTTTGCAATTATCGTGACTAAATCGGCATTTCCCGTACGTTCTCCATAGCCATTTAAAGTTCCTTGTACATGGGTGGCACCAGCGGAAATGGCGGCCAT
>JAYTTL010000122.1:0-1925 GCA_043745325.1 Actinomycetes bacterium | reverse complement strand
CCTGATAATGAGTTTTGCTTAGGCGAAACTTCAGTCGGTGGATTTTATGTAGCTGCAGGTTTTTGCGCCCATGGAATCGCTGGCGCAGGTGGAATTGGAAAAGTTGTTGCTGAATGGATCGTTGCCGGTGAGCCAACAATGGACTTATGGCACATGGATATAAAACGCTTTGGTGCATCGTATGAATCACCTGATTTTACTTTGCAGCGCATCACTGAAAATTATGAAGAGTATTACGATATTCATTACCCAGGTGAAGAGCGCAAAAGCGCACGTCCAAAGTTCACATCTCCGGTTTACGACTGGCACCGCGATAATGGCGCAGTTTTTGGTGAAAAAGCCGCATGGGAACGCGTTAATTACTACTCCTCTAATATCGGCGACGAAGCACTACGCCCTAAAGGTTGGTTAGGAAAACACTGGTCCTCTGCTGTTCAAATCGAACACCATGCAACGCGCACTGCGGCTGGTTTATTTGATGAATCATCCTTTGCAAAAGCTCGTATCAGCGGTGCCCGCGCAGATGAATTTTTAAATTATGTCTGCGCTAACAATGTAGTTAAAGGCATTGGTAAAACAATGTATACACAAGCTTTAAATAGCAAGGCAGGGATTGAATCTGATTACACCGTTACACAAACAGGCGACAATGAGTTCATGATTGTGACAGGCACCGCTTTTGCAACCCACGATTTTGGGTGGCTAAAAAAAATCCGCCGGGAGTTTAGTTTTGATGGAGTAGAGATTACAAATATTACTCAAGAATTAACCTGCTTTGGAATTATGGGACCAAACTCTCGGGCGATTTTGCAATCACTGACAACTTCCGATTTAAATCATACTGCTTTTCCATTTATGACCTCTCAGGAAATTACTCTTGCAGATATAAAAGTTCGTGCAACTCGAATTACATATGTTGGTGAGCTCGGTTGGGAAATTTACGCATCAGTTGCAGATGGGTTGACCTTGTGGAAAGAGATTATTGATGCTGGAAATGGCTTAGGTTTAATCCCGTGTGGTTATCGCGCAATTGAATCTTTACGGTTAGAAAAAGGTTATCGGGCATGGGCAGGTGAGATTAATTCTGAAACCAATCCATATGAGGCTGGCCTTGGCTTTGCAGTATCACTCAAGAAGGAAGAGTTCCACGGAAAAGCTGCAGCACTGGCCGCTAAGGAAACCCAAACAAGAAAGTTGGTCGCGATTACTTTCGATGAGATAACATCCGTTCCCTTTGGCTCTGAGCCGATTCGAATTAATAATAAAATAGTTGGACGCATTAAATCCGGTGGTCAGGGCTACACGATTAAGAAAGCCATCGCCTATGCCTACTTACCGGTCGAATACTCTGAGCCAGGAACAGTCGTTGATGTTGAACTCTTTGGTATGTGGTCTGCTGGAGTAATCGCCGCGGAGCCGCTTTTCGATCCAGATAATGCGCGAATACGCAGATAATCTCAGATTGTAAGATTCTTGAATATTCTTTTCTCCACAGCCCTGTGTGTATAGAAATCGGCTCTGACCTGCATCTTTGCCGAAAAATACAGTCAGGGCGAAGGCTTATCCACAGTCCATCCACCGCTTCCTGCACAGAAAAACTCGCTTATCCACTCCTTTCTCCACGCCTTATCCCCATGGCAACAAAGAGTTTCTCGCCTGCGATAGGGGCGCGCATTTAGGTTGGGCACACTAAGTCAGAACGTCAGTGGTTAGTGAGAGGTTGTACGTGTGAGCATCGCCGAATTTTCTAATAACCGAGCAAGTAGAGATGTCAATATCGCATCCGTAGGTGCAGAGTTCGAGCGCACACCCCCGCAGGATCTCATCGCAGAGCAGTCTGTTCTCGGTGGAATGCTTTTATCGAAAGATGCAATCGCCGATGTCATTGAGATTATTCGAGATCGCGATTTTTATCGTCCTGCACA
>JAYTTL010000121.1:0-1926 GCA_043745325.1 Actinomycetes bacterium | reverse complement strand
TTCGGCGTTTGGGTCCGGATTTTAAGGGAACCACCGTTACGGGCGTCGGTTTTGATCGTGATATTTTATGCGAAGCTGGAATTGAAGGCGCCGATGCTTTTGCCGCCGTAAGTAATGGAGATAATTCAAATATTTTAGCGGCGCGAGTAGCACGAGAAATGTTCGGAGTTGAAAAAGTTATTGCACGTATTTATGATCCTGGACGCGCTGAAATCTACCAGCGCCTCGGGATTCCGACCGTTGCTACGGTTTTATGGACGACTGACCAGATTCTTAGAAATCTCATTCCAGAAGGTTCGCGCTCGGAGTGGCGAGATGCAAGTGCCAAAATTCAACTTGTGCAAGTGCATTTACATAGAGAGTGGCATGGTCTGCGGATTCTGCTCGTCGATGAACTCACTAAAGCACGAGTGGCATTTATTACGCGTCAAGGCGCTGGTATGGTGCCAGACCAACACACGGTCTTACAAGATGGGGATATTGTTCATGTCATGGTTGCCTTTGAAGATGTCGCAGAGGTGGAAGCTTTTCTTGAACAGTCACCAGATAGTGAGCGTTAAATGAGAGTTGCTATTGCTGGCGCCGGAAATGTTGGTCGTGCAATCGCCCGCGAACTTTTAGACAATGGCCACGAAGTTCTCCTCATTGATAAAGATCCTAAAGCACTCAAACTTGAAAGTGTTCCAGATGCTGAGTGGCTCATGGCCGATGCGTGCGAGATAACCTCTTTAGATAAAGCGCACCTCAATAACTGTCAAGTCCTTGTGGCCGCGACAGGGGATGATAAAGCAAACCTTGTAACATCATTACTGGGAAAGACTGAGTATGGAGTTCCACGTGTGGTCGCCCGAATCAATCACCCGAAAAATGAATGGCTCTTTGACTCGTCGTGGGGAGTTGATGTTGCCGTTTCAACTCCTCGCATCATCTCTGCCCTTGTTGAAGAAGCAGTCAGTGTCGGAGACGTTGTGCGCTTATTCTCTTTTAAAGCGGGCCAAGCCAACTTAGTTGAACTCACCCTCCCAGATGGATCTGAATGTATTGGCAAAACGGTAGAGGAAATTGATTTACCCGAAGACTCCACTCTTGCCGTCATTGTCAGAGATGGCAAAGTCATCGCTGCCAAAGCTCACGATGTATTCTTGGCCGGAGATGAACTTCTTTTCGTTGCTTCAGTTGCGGCAGAGGCCAAAATTAAAGCCTGCTTTATAGCTTAATTCTCGGATTTATGGACTGGTGGCGCTGTTTTAATAATGAGCCACGACAGATAAGCGGCGGCGAAAAACAATGGATATCCCATCGCTAAATTGAGGGCACCTAACAGATTAACATTTCCACTTCTATATATTGGATACTGAACCGCAATTCGTCCGAAAAATAACGCCACCCAAATCCAACTTGCACGGATATACACTTTTTTTCGCAGTGGGTCATTTCGCCATAAAAAATTTTCGCCAAGAAGTGGCCCAAGAACGACACCTAGCAGAGGCCAACCGACAAGGTTGCCTATGAGATATACGCTTCCATAACCCAAATTTGTCAGAAGTTTAGGAATATAAAAATCCGATGCGTTTCCGCTTCTCTGGGCAAAAAATGCACACGCGAGGACTCCGAGCAACCCAGAAACGGCATGTTGAATGGTATCTTTTTTAGCCAAACGAAAAATTGCCAACAGTACCGACAAGATTACGGCGCCCGTTAAGGCTAGTTGGAGATCTTTATAAATATTAAAAAGAACTAGGAAAACAATTGCGGGTACGCCAGAGTCGATGAGACCCTTCTTGCCCCCAAGGGCCGCCATGACTTTGTCGCGATCCTGATTATGTTCGCTCATTTTCTCCCCGTCGATCCAAAACCATTTTCTCCTCTAACAGAACCTGGAAGTTTCAAGACTTCTACAAAATCAGCGCGTTCAACACGCTGAAT
>JAYTTL010000120.1:0-7017 GCA_043745325.1 Actinomycetes bacterium | reverse complement strand
CGCGTTCATTATGACCAGAGGCAATAACCTCTCCGTATTTGTTAACGATAATCGCGCCCACTGGAACATCACCGCTTATTAGTGCATCGTGCGCAATAGTTATAGCTCTGCGCATCAACTCTTCGTCATTCACAGTTGCAAAAGCTCAGCAAACTGATCTCCGAAGCCAAGCCGGTTAGCAATGGCTTCTAACTGTTCATCTGGAAATAATTCGGAATCATCACAAAGTGCAGATATTTCCATACCATTCATTCCTAAGTCCGCCAATATTTCTAAATGCCCGATTGGGCTGGCCTCTTCATCCTCTTCAGGGAGTTGAATATCCGCAATTCCCAATAGCTCTTCGGCGACTTGATAATCTAATGCGCACGTTACATCACTTAAAAAAAGCGAAATATGCGAACCCAGAACTCTAATTAAAATAAAAAACTCTTCATCGATTGAAATTAATGCAATCGCACCGCCATTTGTTTGCTGAGATTTGAGGCTCGTGATTATCTGGGCAATATCTGTGGGATCTGGCAAAACGCCAAGCGTCCAACGACCATCTTCATGCCAAGCGGCAACAGCAATGTCGAGTTCACTTGTGATGCGGCTTACTCTTGCATCGACATCAGCGACTGCGTCTAAGGCATCGAACTCTTCGATATCTTCGGCGAGGTCATTATCTAGTTCTGACATACGCTCATAGTTGCACTCATTTGAAAAGAATGAAAGAGCTGTAAGGTAAGGGGTATGAAAGTACATGTTGCTGATCACCCTTTGATTGCACATAAATTGACGGTTTTGCGCGACGAACGAACAGATTCTCCGACTTTTCGGCGCCTTGTTGAGGAGTTAGTAACTCTCCTAGCCTATGAAGCAACTCGCGATGTTCGAACACACGTTGTTTCAATCACTACGCCAGTTACTAAAACTAATGGGTTAAAAATGGCTGAGCCTCGGCCAGTGGTAGTTCCAATCCTGCGTGCTGGCCTTGGAATGCTCGAAGGTATGAGCAAGTTAATCCCAACTGCTGAAGTCGGCTTCCTCGGAATGGTTCGAGATGAAAAGACACTTCAAGCTAGTACTTATGCCAATCGGCTGCCAGATGATTTATCAGGGCGTCAAGTTTTTGTATTAGATCCCATGCTTGCCACGGGCGGAACTTTAATTGCCGCATTTCATTATTTGATAGACTTGGGAGCCAATGACATTACCGCAATCTGCATTCTGTCAGCGCCTGAGGGAGTAGCTGCAGTTGAAAAAGAGTTTGCCTCTAGCGCGGTTCCAATCACTATTGTTACAGGGGCCGTCGATGAAAGACTCAATGAAAATGGATACATCGTTCCAGGCCTGGGCGATGCCGGCGACAGATTATATGGAGTTGTATAAATGGCATCAACATCACCTGGCTATGGAATAACTATCCGAATTGAAGGAGCTCCATCTTCTCAACCTGTCGCCCTTGCGACAACTGTTATTTCAGGCGCCGGTGCAACGATTACTGCCCTAGACGTCGTCGAATCTCTTTTAGAAAAAGTTGTTATTGACATTACATGCGACACCATTGATTCGGCACATGCAGATGAGATTACTATCGCGCTTTCTAAAAATCCCGAGCTAACGGTTCGCAAGGTTAGCGACCGCACTTTTTTATTACACCTTGGTGGCAAGATTGAGATCGCATCTAAAGTTCCATTAAAAACACGTGACGATTTATCCCGTGCCTACACTCCTGGAGTCGCACGAATTTGCCAAGCCATCGTCGATGACCCCTCCGATGCCCGCCGCTTAACAATTAAGCGAAATACCGTGGCGGTTGTAACGGACGGATCTGCCGTTTTAGGTCTAGGAAATATAGGTCCAGCTGCAGCTCTGCCCGTAATGGAGGGTAAAGCCGCTCTGTTCAAGCGTTTTGCCGATGTCGATGCGTGGCCTGTGTGTCTTGATACTCAGGATGTCGATGAAATTGTGCGCACCGTTCAATTAATTGCTCCGGTTTACGGCGGAATCAATTTAGAAGATATCTCAGCTCCACGATGCTTTGAAGTCGAACGCCGTTTGCGTGAATTATTAGATATACCAGTTTTTCATGACGATCAACACGGAACTGCAATTGTGGTGCTCGCTGCGCTTCGCAACTCGCTCAAACTTGTTAAAAAAGATTTGGGACAGGTCAAGATCGTGCTTTGCGGAGTAGGAGCAGCTGGAAATGCAATCGCTCGCTTACTCACTTTAAGTGGAGCAAAGAATATTATTGGTTTCAACCATAGTGGCGTAATTAGTAGAGATATGAAATCAAATGACTCAATGCAACAATGGTTTATAGATAACAGTAATCCACATAACTTCATGGGAAGTATGTCTGAAGCTATGAAGGATACAGATGTGTTTATCGGTGTGAGTGCACCGAATATTTTAACTGAAGCGGATGCAGCATCTATGGCTCCAGGTTCAATTATTTTTGCGCTAGCCAATCCAGATCCTGAAATTGATCCAGTAATTGCGCGCAAGTATGCGACCGTTGTCGCTACTGGCCGCAGTGATCAACCGAACCAAATTAATAACGTGTTGGCATTTCCTGGAATCTTCCGAGGATTATTGGATGCAAACGCACATAAAATTACCGATACGTTATTAGTTGCCGCCGCTGAAGCAATTGCCGACTGTGTATCTCCCGAACAACTTAATGCCTCTTTTATAGTGCCCAGTGTCTTTGATCCAACGGTCACTAAGGCAGTTGCGGCGGCGGTTAAGAAGTCGGTGTGATCGAACTCGCGGCATCCTTTGATGCCCAGCTCTCCACGCTTGCGCCTTTTTTCATCTATCTAGTAATCGGTGCAATAGTTTTCATTGAAACCGGCGTTTTATTCGGTTTTTTCCTTCCTGGAGATTCAATTTTATTTAGCGCTGGCCTTGTAGCGGCATCAAATAATTCAGTAAACATCGTCGTTCTCGTAACCGTTGTATTTATCTCTGCATTTTTTGGAGATCAAATCGGTTTTGTTTTGGGTCGTTTAGTTGGGCGCCCGTATTTAGAAAGGCATAATTCACCGCGCATGCAGAGCATGATTGCTCGATCAGAGCGCTTTTATGAGCACACAGGATGGTGGGCAGTAGTTGCTGCTCGTTTCTTCCCATGGATCCGAACTTTCGTCCCACCCATTGCTGGTGCATCAAAAATGAATTACTACAAGTTTTTGACCGCTAACGCATTGGGAGCACTTATTTGGGGTGTCGGTTTAACTCTTGCTGGGTTTTATGCCGCTTCTGTGCCGTGGGTAAAAACCTGGTCGTACGCGATTGCTGCTTTTTTTATCTGTGCCTCATTGGTTTCCGCACTCGTGAACTATTTACGCCACCGACAATCACGCCCACATATGTCATAACAATTCCAGTTATCAAATAACTGCTCACATGTATACCGTTGGTTGGTGAAACTAAGTCAATGACAAGGGAGCCAATTAGTTGTCCTCCAACGCTAAAGAGAGTGAAAGTTAGCACTCCTAAGTGTTGAACAATCGTAGAAGTAAAAGCAACATAGATAACCCCAATGACACCACCCGTATAAATCCACCAAGGTCCCATGGGAAGCGCCACAAAACTTGTTCGGTGAGAGAGAATTCCGATAAGCATAAGAAGCAATAGAAGCGCCGTCCCAGTTACAAAATTTAGGAGCGAGGTAGTAAAACTTTGATGTGAGTATTCGTTAATCTGACCATTGAGTGCACGCTGAACACCTACTATGGCACCGGCAATGCAGCCGGCTATAACCGCAAATAATGAAAGATTCTTGGCTTCAATGCGATCTAATACCGATACTAAAACCGCAGTAACTGTCAGAATCGCCGCTAGGCTACGTCGCCAAGTGATGATTTTTTTTCCTCCACCAGTGATACCGATTCGGTCAACAACTAAGGACATTGCGGTTTGACCAGCAATTGATGCCACTGAATAAATAGCGACTCCGATGAGTGGAACAATCTGGGTCTGAATCGCGACAAAACTTCCACCCAGTGCACCCGCAAAAATCTTCCAACGAGCAACGTTCTTAAGTAACAGGGCATTACGAAGATTAGAAATGCCCTCTTTAATCGCGGGGCTAAAAATCGCGATTACGGAAATTATGATTAAACCCGAGCTAAATGAAATCAAAGCTGCTTCTAAACTATTGTTAATACGATGAGAAAGTTCACCATTAGCACGTGCTTGCAGGGCAATCATTACCCCAGAAAGCGCGGCAAGAATATCTAAACGCATTAGGTATGTGTGCCGTGAAACTCTCTTTTATCAGCTATCCAATCCATGAGGGCAAATAAAACTCCTGAGGCAACAAATGTTAAATGAATAACAATTCTCCATTTTGTCCCTCCCCCAACATGATCTTGCCCCGCCAACTCAATAAAATCTTTTAAAAGTTCAATAACGGAGATGGCCACAAGAGATCCAATCAACTTAATTTTTAATCCACTAAAATCAATTGTTCCCATCCAATGTGGACGATCTTTTGACTCAGTTGCAACATCGATTCTAGAAACGAAATTTTCGTAGCCTGCAAAAATAACCATCAGAATTAAATTAGCAAGAAGTGTTAAATCTAGTAATGCAAGTAAATCCAACGTGAAGCTCTGAGGGGTTGCTTCTCCAATATGGAGCGCTAAGTGATAAAACTCAATCAAAAATCGGAAGGCGAGAAGAACTAACGCTCCGACTAATCCAAGATAAAGAGGCGCTAGTAGGAAGCGGGAGCGAAATAAAATGACCTCGATGCTATGCGAAATTTGATTCATACAAGAATTTTAACTTATTCCTCAAGAGTAAGTGTGATTTGGAGCCACTCTTCCTCGAGTTTATTCTTTTCTATTCTTAAAGTATTCAACTCTTGAGAAACCTCTTCGAGCTTTTCTTGATTAAAAGCCTCGGCTTCTTGCTCGGCTTCTAACTCAGAGATTCTTGTGTCGGCTTTTTGAATCTGACGCTCTAAACGAGTTTTGTCCTTCTTTAGTTGGCGTTCTTCGGCAGCATTCGAACTTCCCTTTATTTTCGCTCCGGCAATCGGAGTGCTCATCGCTGCACGAAGTTCCAAATATTCATCTACTCCGCGCGGGAGGTCTCGAAGCGATTTATCCCCAAGCAAACCAACAAAGCGATCACAAACTCGCTCTAAGAAATATCTATCATGGGAAATAACAATCAAAGTTCCACCATATCCATCCAATAAGTCCTCTAACTCCGTCAGCGTTTCAATGTCAAAATCATTAGTGGGTTCATCAAGGAGTAATACGTTAGGGCTATCCATCAATAGGCGGGTCAACTGCAAACGGCGCCTTTCACCACCAGATAAATCACCAACGGG
Source organism: Actinomycetes bacterium (assembly GCA_043745325.1). Taxonomy (GTDB): domain Bacteria; phylum Actinomycetota; class Actinomycetes; order Nanopelagicales; family Nanopelagicaceae; genus Planktophila. The sequence continues at coordinate 1,679 of JAYTTL010000120.1, read as the reverse complement.
TGTCCATTGAGATTCACGATCAAAACCCAATCGTTCACACAATTGTGAAGCTGAAAGTTCACGACCGCCGCCAAGTTCAACTCGGTTAGCAATTTTTTCTACCGCCTCCAGTACCCGCCACGCAGGGTCTAACTCATCTAAATGCTGAGTCAAAAACGCGTGCTTAACGGTCACGCCCGTAATCAACTTGCCCGCCGTTGGATGAATTTCACCAACCAATGTGCGCATTAACGTGGTCTTTCCCGCACCATTTATGCCTACAACACCTATTCGCTCGCCTGGGCCAATATTCCAGTAAAGATCGCTAAATAATTCCTTGGTTCCGAGCTTTACTTGTAAATGATGAGCTTCATAAACTGTTTTACCCAATCGATTGAGCGCAAATTTAAGCAGCTCACCTTGGTTTCTCGGTTCAGGCTCGCCTGCGATAAGCACATTAGCGGCTTCGTCGCGAAACTTTGGTTTTGTTGTTCGAGCGGGTGCACCGCGACGTAACCAAGCTAATTCTTTGCGCACCAATGCATTTCGACGTGCATCCATAACTGAGCCTTGGCGAGCTCTTTCCGCTTTCGCAAGTACAAATGCGCTATACCCACCTTCGTACTCTTCAACTTTTCCATCAACGACTTCCCACGTGCGATCAGTAACAGCGTCAAGAAACCATCGATCGTGTGTTACCACAGTTATCGCTAACCCTTTACGGTTATTTAAATAATCTGCAAGCCAAGCGACGCCTTCGACATCTAAGTGGTTGGTTGGCTCATCCAGCAAAATCAAATCCAGTTCATTAATGAGTAGTTTTGCTAAGCCAACACGCCGACGCTCGCCTCCTGATAGTTGACCAAACTTTCGGTCAAAGATGTGGTCGTCAAAACTTCCGAATAAGCCCGTAAATACTTCTCGTATATTTGGTTCACTTGCCCATTCATGTTTTGCAGTATCCCCGAGAATCACTTCACCGACCGTACTTTTAGGATTTTCTATATCAACTTGCGAGAGAATTCCAATTCGTGCCGAATTTGATTTTCTGACTTGACCTGAATCAGGGAGTTCGGTTCCGGCAATGACTTTCATTAATGTACTTTTCCCAGCGCCATTTCGGCCAACAATCCCGATTCGCTCACCCTCGGAAACCCCGAGTGATACGCCTACTAAAAGCTTTTTTATATCAAAGGCCTTAAAGACTTCTTCAATATTTACTACATTGCGCGCCATGATGGGAGAGCGTACCTTTCATTCATGAATGTCACCGACCGCGAATATGCGATAAATCTCGATAAAATCGACCCATTAGCACGCTTTAAATCGAAGTTTGTCGTCACGGATCCGCAGATATGTTATTTGGATGGAAACTCTCTCGGCCGGATGCCCAAAGCAACGGTTACTGCAATCAATTACTTTATGGAGCACGAGTGGGGGCCAGAAGTCGTGACAGGCTGGGGACATTGGATCGATGAGACTCAATCCGTCGGTGATTTATTAGGTGCGGCAGCTTTGGGAGCGGCTCCTGGTCAAGTACTAGTCTGCGACACCACGTCAATTAATTTCTATCAACTCTGTCTTGCCGCCATTCATGCGCGTCCGAGGCGAAAGACAATTATTACGGACGCGGCGAATTTTCCAACTGATAGATATATTCTCGATGGAATCGCACAACAACTTGGACTAAATCTAGTCAT
>JAYTTL010000119.1:0-1930 GCA_043745325.1 Actinomycetes bacterium | reverse complement strand
GGCAGATCGCCTGGATAAGCAGAAGGTACTCATCGCCACAAATATTGTCGGCGGCGCTACATCGATTGCGTTGGGTATTTTGGTGATGACACAGTCGGTTCAACTCTGGCATGTCTTTGCTTTAGCTGGAGTACTTGGAATCTCAACGGCCATCGACGCCCCTGTTCGCCAGGCATTTACAAGTGAGTTAGTTGGGCGTGAAGACCTACCTAACGCCGTTAGTCTGAACTCAGCCAACTTTAACGGTGGGCGTTTAATTGGACCTGCCGTTTCAGGTTTACTTATCGCAGCCTTTGGTACTGGACCCTCATTTTTACTTAACGGAATATCTTATTTCTTCATAATTTTTGCACTACTTAAACTCGATAAAGCGGCGTTTTTTTATCAAGATAAAGCGAAGTCGATAGGAAATATCCGCGAAGGCATCGCATATGCAAGGGCGCGCCCAGATATATATGTAGTCATGATAATAGTCTTTGCCATTGCTACTTTTGGGTTTAATTTTCAAATCTTCAACGCTTTGATGGCAACACAAGAGTTTGAATTAGGTCCCGCAGGTTTTGGCTTAATGGGCACTTTTATAGCTATAGGTTCTTTCACTGGAGCAATCGGCTCGGCACGATTGGAACGTTTTAGAACAACACGATTTGTCATCATTGGAGGAATGCTATTTTCAATCTCCATCATTATTCTTTCGGTTCTTCCAAGTTACACGTCTTATCTTTTTTGGCTTCCCATTTGCGGTGTCACTGCACTGACAACTTTGGTTTCGGCTAACTCAATTGTTCAGACCAGTACTGACCAAGCTATTCGTGGACGAGTTATGGGCTTGTATTTACTTATTTTTATGGGCGGAACCCCATTTGGTTCTCCGCTCATTGGCTTAGCCACCGATTTTATCGGTATTCGGGCCACGATTGCTTGGTGTGGGGGTATTTCCCTCAGTGCATCGATTCTTGTCTGGATAAAATATCGTAACAAAGTTGCCAAGCCTGATGACATAAGCGTTGCTGGAGTATTAAAGGCTGCTAATCGCAATCAAGATAATTAATCCACATAAGACTACCAAGGTAATAATTCTACGAACTCGATACTTCACGGTTTCAAGCCTGAACTGAGTGAGAAGGTACGAGTTTTACAATTGTAAAGGCAATGATAATCAATATTGGAACCATGATGTAAGCCTGAGAGATTCCGAAATTATCACCCAACACTCCTAGAAGAAATGGCGCGGTTGCAATTGCAATTCCAGCGGCAAGCGAAGTTTGGCCAATCGCAAGATCAGGGCGGCCATCACTAAAAGAGATGAGTCGAATTGCGGCAAGTGCAAATTGAATTGAAATGCCTAAACCAACCAAGAATAGAGAAATGATGCTAACAATCATGGAGTGTGAAAACCAAAATGCAAGGAATCCGAGAAATTGCAGCGCAATTGCCATCAGCAATTGAGTATCAAGTTTGAACTTCTTCAAAAAAATGCCGCCGTACCAGCGGCCGACTCCCATTCCGCTTCCGAGAGCAACTATCGCAACCGTTGAGATAGCCGCGGTTGTTCCCACACGATTTTTTAATAATGCAGCTGCCCAGAAAGAAATGGCGAACTCACTTGAGATACAGGCAACGAATCCAACCCATGACACCCAAAAAGCACGCGAGAGTTTCCCACTCTGCGGGCCGGCCTCATCAGGAACATAGTCATCGGCACCTCTTTCGCGTCCAATTAGAAAGAGTGTTATTGCAACGGGTATTGCCACGAGCAATCCGATGCGCCATAGATGTGGAAAGCCGATCGCAATACTGCCGATTAAGGCAGTTCCAATTACGAAGCCAACGGATGCGATTCCATTTGCCTGTGGAATCGCAACCTCTGCAGCTTTGCCGTAATGATGAGACATTGACGTAAGCATCGTATTAATAACAATTGATGTCC
>JAYTTL010000118.1:0-7079 GCA_043745325.1 Actinomycetes bacterium | reverse complement strand
ACGGGTAGGTTGCTTGAATCTGTAAGTAATTACAGATCTAGATGGATGGTGATCCGTTCGCAAGAACGACAGGATCCGGCTTATAGGGCGACTCTTCTACAAATAAGTAATAAAGTTCCTGAACCAAAAACTTTATACTGCAATCTACACATCTCATTCTCACCTTCATTTCATCTTCCATCCTCCATTGTTAAGGCATGAGACTTGAGATAGCTATTGCAGCTAAAAATATTACAAAAAAATATGGCACCAAAACGGCCCTCGACGGCTTAAATCTTTCTGTAACAAATGGAGAGATTTATGGATTACTTGGTCATAATGGCGCGGGTAAAACCACAACAGTAAGCATATTCACCACTCTCTTAGCTCCTACCTCAGGCGAAGCTACAATCAATGGCTTTGACATCGTGAAGGAGTCGAGCCAGGTAAGAAAAAGCATCGGATATCTCCCTGAAAATGTACAGTTATACGAGTACCTATCAGTATTTGAGAATCTTGAGTACTTGGGCAAACTCTCCGGACTAAGAAATCCTAGAAACCGAATCCTCGAAGTTTTGGAGCTCTTGGAATTCAAATCTCATTTACACGAAAAAGTATCGACTTTTAGTAAAGGCATGAAGCAGAGAGTAGGTGTCGCACAAGCAATCTTGCATTCTCCACAAGTTTTGTTCCTGGACGAGCCAACTTCGGGACTTGATCCTGAGGGAGTTATTCAGCTGCGGGAGATTATTTCATTTCTGAACAAGGAACTAGGAATGACAATTTTCATGAACACCCATCTGCTCTCAGAAGTCACAAAGCTCTGTACGCAAATAGGTATTTTGAAAAACGGTAAATTAATTTATGAAAACAGCTTGGCGGCAACTATTGACTCCTTTAGTAAAACTGATTCGTTAGAAGATATCTACTTCAAAATTGATGGAGCAGCTAAGGAATGATAATCTTTAAAGCTGCTTTTAAACATGAAATATTGTCAAGTGTTCGCTCAAAGTCTCCCCAATTAGTTGTAGGCGTCTTTTTGGTTTTGACGTCAATCTCATCACTCATCGGTTGGCTCACCGTCAGAAATGTTACAAAAATCTACAACGACATTGTGAGCCAAAAACTCACCACTGCGTCTAATCCCTTTCTAAAGGTTCCGTCGCTTTACTACATGCGGGATTCGGTTATTTACTTCATCCTCATCGGCTCACTAATGGCGATAATTCTTGGAGCTCAAGCAAGTCTCAGAGATCGAAAGTCCGATACTGATGTCTTAATAAGAACCCGCAATGTGAATTTAGTACAGAGAATTCTTGGACAGCTAAGTGCTATAGCTCTGATAATTGCTTGTTTGGTAATTGTCACTCTACTCACAAGCTACATAGCAATCTGGTTCATTCAGAAGTCCCCTTTGAGTTTGAGTGAGATCATTTCGTTATGCGGATATGGAGCAGTTTCTGCCCTCCTCATGCTCGCAATTGCCGCCATCGGATTCGCATTTGGCACCTTCTCAAATTCTGAAGAATCCTCACTTCTCTATCCGATAGTCGCTTGGGCACTAGCAACTTTCACCATTCCCCAAATCATTACTTCCACTCACCCTGTTGCTTTATTGAATCCAACCCCCGCTGTGGCCACAGGTACTGGCTTGGCGCAAACAATTGTGAATCTGCTTTCTCCTTTGGCTGTTATGGAGAATTTTAAGGCGATTGCAAATTCGCTATTGGGTATCGATAAGTCGATGCACCTAACTATGACAGATGCAATCTCATTTCTATTCTTCGTAATAGGCGGACTCATTATTTCAATCGCAATTTCGAGAAAAACGTTTGGGAGAAAATTACATGCATAGTCTTCTAACGATTGCGAAGAAGGAAGTTCAGGATGCTATTCGCAGTAAACAAGTGCTGGCACTAATTGCCTTCCTATCTCTATCTATTTTGATTTCAGTATGGGTTGCTTCTGCAGCTTTTTCGGTCAAAATGAATGAATATAATCTTTATCTCTCCGCATTGACTCCAGATTTGCAAGCCAAGGCGATTGCACGCCCACAGCTATTTCCTTTAACTCTAATTCGGAGCGGCATTGAATACATCGAGATAATCGGTGCCCTATTTGCCTTCATAATTGGATTTACGACCGTATCTAGGGAGAGATCAAGAGGAACAGGCCTTCTCTTGCTCTCTCGACCAATTAAGAAGTCTCAAATTCTTCTCGCAAAAGCTTTGGGATTGTTCATCATTTGGTCTGCAGTTCTTACAACAATATATCTGACATCTGTTGCCGCAATCATTGGAATTGGCCACGGCAGATTGCTAGGGATTGATTACCTGCGAATGGCAATCGTATTGTTTGCAGCAGATATATATCTTCTATTTTGGAGTTTTTTCGCAGTAGCAATCACTGCCCGAATGAAGGATTATTCCGCCGCAATTTTGGTTGGAATTACTTCATGGTTGATGGTTGTACTTGTAGTCCCGCAAATTGGGGACACTATGGATCCTGATAACCAGATACCAGGCGGACTTTTTGGATCATTAGGAATAATTAAATCGACCGAAACTTCAATCTTGTCTCATTTCCACACTTTCGACGTAATTCGAAATGGCTTAGAGGTAACTTCGATAACTAAGTTATTCGAAAGAGTGGCTTTTGCATTCTTAGGAATCAAAGATAAATACAACCAACTCCCTATCACCACAGTTGCAAAGGCTTTGAGTTCAAGTTTAGTCGCGATACTAATTCTGACATCCCTAATTGGAATCATCACCGTGGTGATTTCGCGAAACGAGAAAACACTAGGAAGGAAAAGTTCATGAAAAAAATGAAAAGAATCTCAGTAATTGCTGGATTAATGATTGTAACTGTGATTGCAGGAAGTTCAGGAGCAAGTGCAGCAACCAAGCCTGTTGTTCCAGTAACAAAGAATCCAATTGTAAATTCAAGCAAGATTACTGGAATTTCCATTACATCTGCAATGGTTCAAGATAATGTTGACCCAGTAACAAAAAAGGCGATTACCGATCGCTTGTTGATCGCTGTGACGAATAAGGGAAAAAATCCTGCCATTGGATTTGAAATCTATTACTCAATGACAGATAGCGTTACAAAGGTAACGGAGAACTATTATCTGCCGTTGACAGGTTTTACTCTTAATGCAGGGGCAACTGGCTATTTGAATTTTGATGGCAAAAGCGGAGTAGGCCATTTCCCGGAAAATCAATTCAGCCTTTATAGAGCTTCCACAAATGAGGTTAAGTTCAATATCCAGTTAAGCGCAAAGGGCTACAAAATTGCGACCGCTAAGTCCGTGAAAGCCAAGGGGACTGGCGAAAAGGTTGATTAAGAGAGTTTTCTCAGTGAATTTTCATGTTGATATGTGACATTAGAGACATGAAGGATCATTCTCAATGACAAATCACATTTTGGTTATTGAGGATGATCCTGTCTTGGCAAAGAATCTCGTGTCCACGCTACTGCGATGTGGCTTTAGCGCAGAGTCAGTAAGTGATGGATACTCTGCCATTGAGAAACTAGCGACTGGCAAATTTGACTTAGCCCTACTTGACTTGATGATTCCAAAACTAAATGGATATGAAGTTCTCAAGGAAATTCAAAGGCAAGTCATTTTCGTTCCGGTGATTGTGGTGAGCGCCAAAGATGGTGAGTACGACCAGGCAGACGCCCTAGATCTTGGGGCAGATGATTTCATTGTTAAGCCATTTAATGCGGTTACCTTGGAATCGAGAATTAATGCCGTACTTCGCAGAAGACCAATCGGCGCTTATACAAATCTGGTGTCAGGAAGACTTGCGCTAGATAGTGCTAAGCGTATTTGTACGTTAGAAGGAAGAGAAATAGATTTAACAAAAATTGAATTTGATTTGCTCTGGTTGTTAATGCTTGCTGATGGTGCAACTGTAAGACGTGTAGATATTGAAGATGCAATATGGGGAGATATGCCTAACAGTAATGTCTTAGATGTATACATGGGCTACTTACGAAAAAAAATCGGCAGTGAATTCTTCGAAGTGATTAGAGGTCATGGAATCAGGTTTACAGCTAACGTACAAATGGGAAAAAGTACATGAAAATAAGAAATCGCATAGCTCTCTCTACTTCGCTCATAGTGGCTTTGACCTTAACGGCTGCGAGCACTCTCATTTATTGGAATGTCTGGAGAGAGGATCAGGGTGGCAACTATGAGAGCACAACTCGATCCCTGCTAACAGGATTATTTTTTCTTGTCATTATTGGCACATTCTCATCTTTTTTCCTCGGTCATTACCTGTCGAGACGCGCTTTGAGTCCCGTCCAAGACTTGATTCAGCAGGTTGAAAGAGCTACAGAGGATTCAAGAGTTGAAATTGCAGACCCGGCTGATGACATTGGCAAGATTGCTCTTTCTCTGAATGGGTTACTCGATCGCCTGCAAGCATCATCTGCTAACCAAAAGAGATTTACAGCAGACGCAGGCCACGAACTCAGGGGCCCTTTGACTACTATGCAATTAAGTATTGATGCCCTGAGAGCTTCAAATGATTCAACTGAGTTGGAGGATATTTCTACTGAAATTGGAAGACTTGCAAAACTCTGTAATGACCTTTTGGATCTATCAAGAGTAGATGGACAGGAAGTTCGAAAGTCTGACTGCCTGTTAGTCGAACTAATTGACGAGCAATTGAGAACTTTTGGAAACAGATATAAAGAGATCGACATATATCTAGATGAGTCTATTAAACAGACCATATCTTGTAATAGACAGCTCTTTGGTCTTGCTATTAGGAATCTCTTTGAGAATGCCTTTCAGTATGCAAAGAATCAAATTTCTGTTTCGGCACAGATTAAATCAGATGGTTTTCATTTAATAATTAAAGATGATGGTCCAGGTGTTCCAGTTCCTGAGAATGAAATTATATTTGAACGTTTTTACAGAACAGAGAATGTAAGAACAATCGGTAAAGGTGGAACTGGACTTGGCTTAAGTGTCGTTTCTGCAGTTATGGAAGCACATGGCGGAAAAGCTTTCTCTATTCACGGGGTATCTGGAGGTGAATTTCATCTGCTACTCATTTAACATGATTTACCTTTATATCAGGAGAACTTCTCCACTCCGCATTTGCGGAATTTAGAAAGGTAACATCATGGAAATCAATAAGAAGATTGCACTTATTGCGGCAGGTTCATTGCTTAGCGTTGGTGGACTTTACGCAGTAAGTACTTCAGCAAATGCGGCAACACCAGCTGCGCCAACTGCCCCTGCTATCACTTCCCCTGTATCAGATGCACAGGATGCACCTGATACAGATAACATCCAGGCAGGAAACGTTAATGATGCAAATGAGGCTGATGAAACAGGCTCTGACGTTGACGGCCAAGACACAGGGTTAGATATGAATGCATTAGAAGCAGGTCACCAGGATGCACCGGGTGCAGATGATGCAACCGAAGGCACAGAAGTTGCTGGCAAGTAGTTAATCTAAAGAATCCACGGGGGCCGTCAAATAGCCCCTGTGGATCCTTATTTGGTTTTATAAAGGGAGAAAATGGAAATGTCTGCAAAGCACCCAGGTAGCATGTTGGTAAAAGTTCCTGAAATTACAATGTATTTCTGGGTCATTAAAGTACTTGCAACCACTGTGGGTGAGACATTTGCCGATTACCTCAATACCAATCTTGGACTTGGATTGAGTGGAACATCCATTGCAACATTTATTGCTCTTGCAATTGTTCTTCTATTTCAGTTTAAAGGTCATGGATATAGACCTCCTGTTTATTGGCTAGCGATAGTTTTGATTAGCATCGCCGGTACTTTGGTCACAGATAATCTCACTGATGTAGTTGGAGTCTCGCTAATTACTTCTTCAATCATATTTTCACTTGCGCTTGCAGCTGTTTTCAGCGCTTGGTACCTAAAAGAAAAAACACTTTCGATTCATAGTATCTATACACCTATTCGTGAAGCTTTCTACTGGCTAACAATCTTATTCACATTTGCACTTGGAACCGCTACTGGTGATCTGTTAGCCGAAAGATTTGGGTTAGGTTATGGATATTCACTTCTTGTATTTGCATCCGTCATCACCCTCATAGGAATTCTGTGGCAGAGAAGAATCTTTAACCAAGTCTTTGGCTTCTGGGCTGTTTATGTACTTACAAGGCCTCTCGGAGCTTCTATCGGCGATCTACTCTCTCAAGATAGGAAACTTGGAGGATTTGGTTTGGGAACAACCATAACAAGCGCTATATTCTTGAGTCTAATTGTTGTTACTGTCGCATTCCTCATGAAAACTAAAATAGATCAGATTAAGAACAATTCCACATTTTAGGGTTCTTACGATTACTGGAGAATCGCAAGTAGAGCTATTGCTGTAGCGGTATTAGACCAATTGAAGAGCAATCATGCAGATCAATATTGACAGGAAAACAGAAATCTTTTCTGGCGTAGTTGCAATTTACAAGTATTCCTAGCTGGGCGAATATGGGCAGTTTTGAGGGCAGAAAAACTTGTCGTTAGAAATTTAGGCAAAGAAAAATCTTGAGCAAATTCTGGACATGACTGAACTCATTTTGGGTTTGCCCAGTTCATCCCAAGCGAAATCGGCTACATCCAATTCGTAGGCCCCTTCCCGAAAGCGCAAAAAAACAAAAGGCATTTCTTTGTGTAGTTCACAGTTCAAAAAATTTGGATTGATCCGTATTTTGGGTAATTCCAGATTTGGAAAGGTATCCGCTAGCCGATCCAAGAACAATAAACCCTCCACCCACATTTCTTTCTTTCGGAGACTCCAGATCCCGTTATCGAGTCAAACTGTTTCCGGATCACCGCGTTGTGGGCCAGATTAATTTCTGGTCGGTACCGAGGAAAGTCCGGACTCCATAGAGCAAAGTGGTGGGTAACGCCCACCCGGAGCAATCCGCGGGATTAGTGCAACAGAAAGCAGACCGCCTTTTAGAGATAGAGGGTAAGGGTGAAACGGCGGTGTAAGAGACCACCTGTGATTGCAGCAATGCAGTTAGCTATGTAAACCCCACTTGGAGCAAGACCATGCAGTTGGCGCTTGAGAGCTGCTCGCTCGAGTCAACGGGTAGGTTGC
>JAYTTL010000117.1:0-1942 GCA_043745325.1 Actinomycetes bacterium | reverse complement strand
CACCGTGTGAATGCATGGTCAGAGTCAATGTCGAGGTTGAAGGTGTCGCGGCACCGTCGGCGCTGCCTTTGCCGTGGATTGGCAGCCGATCAGGAGGAATCGCGGTTCGGCTTGCGTAAATATCGCGTGAAGTGAGCACGAATCCAAGAGGTGCTAATTCTCCAGTGGCCGTTTAGCAATTCGATGAACTGGACGTAGCCTCAGATAATTCTTGCTTACTTAAAATACTGAGCGACGAAATTCCTTACATCTCCTTACTTTGTCAACCTAATAATGATCCATTGGTGAAAAAAAGTGACCAACTCGGTTTTGCTGCTTACATGCACTTAGGTATTATTAAATTCGACGACAACGGGAGAATGGTCACTAAGTTTTCGCAAAGTAACTAACTCATCAAGAGCCAAAAATTTTGCTAAGTTCTTGATGGTTGCAGAATCTGAAAATAAGTGATCGAATTGAAATGGACCCGAATTTGTTTTCCACTACGTTTGCATCTCGGATTCGATCTCGAGTGGACCTAATCTATGAAAACCCAAAATATTCAAATTGGCAAAAATGTTTTCACTTGTATTTTTGCCTGTACTTTTATCCCAGAGTAAGGAGAGATTGAGATCTCCACTGACTACAAAATTGGCGTCGTCAGCAATTCTTTTGAAGTCGTGAGCAAAAATTTCAATTTCTCGATATTTCTCCCATTTTGATTCCTTAAGAACCCCCGCTTTGCGACCCAATTCGGCAATATTTTCGGGGAGGATTTGGTGGTTGGAATGGATGCTTCCAAGCCAAGGGTCATGTGGGTTGTTTGGCATCAACAGGGCACATGATCCTTTAATGCTGTTTAATAATTCCTCTGCTTCACCAGGCATATATGGTGAATAAGCACTGGACCGAGACAATACAGTGGTGCCCCACTTGCCTCCTTTTTCTTCCAACTTACGATTGAAGGTCACTTTACAGTTAATTTTTATGTTAGGTCCAATATCTATTAACCAATTGCAAAAAATAGGATGCGCTAGCTACATCAATACTGCGATGACCACTGACAAATAGAGGCTGATAATGTCGGAAAGTCTGGCGCCGGACACCAACAGGGAGAGCGATCCAATAAAATCTTGAATCAAAGCGGCCTCGTCGCTAAAAGCTTTGCCTTAAGTTGCGCACGAGTCAGCCGTGCTACCGAGAAGGTCACCGAGCAAAACAATGCTAAAGAGGTAAGTCAGGCCATAGCTGACCGCCGGGGTTCGGAGCGGATATCTCGCATGGATCGTGGGTTAAATAATGCGGGATTTTTTACGTTGTAGTAACGAGATTAACCCAAGAGTCACGCCGATCAAGGTTATGATTATGCCTGGAAGTGCTAGGAAGTAGGAAGCATTGTGGAAGGTTGTCAAGACTTCGTTGGCATGGGCGTTACCCAGGTATCCAAATGCACCGATAGCCTCTAATACAGTCGCTACTCCAAATAACACTAATCCAGATACCAAGACAACCTTACCTACTCGCCCGATTCGGGTTGGTTTAGGTGACCTGCGGAACCGCACAAATGCAAGAAGCAGAAGTACTATGGCCATGATGAAATGCATTGTGAAGTGCAAAAGATTGTCGCTATTGAAAACTGCGTTTGATGTGATCAGAAGAAAAACTCCCGCAGCTGTAGTGAATAACGCGCTGAAAAATATGTAATAACCTTTGGATTTTATCATTTTCATAGGATCTCCGATTGTTTGATTTATTTTAGCGGAGAAGTGCTTGTAGTATCACTCTGCAAGCAAACCTTTGTCAATAGTTCACCTTGACTTTAAAAAAAGCGCGTTTTTGCTATCGAATAGGACTTTGCTTTATATCTCTAACGGAAGAGATAAAACTCAACTTGAAGATCGCACTCGTTCCAATATTTGTCGCCCCCAGTTAGGAGCAGGCCAAGGCGCTCGGCTACCGCAAT
>JAYTTL010000116.1:0-1948 GCA_043745325.1 Actinomycetes bacterium | reverse complement strand
AGACCGAAAAATACAGGTATTGAAATTGAAACTTGCTACGACATTAACTCAAACAGACTCTCAAAATCCACCGTTAGTTTTAATTCATGGTTTGGGTTCTTCGGCTACGGTCTTCAAATTAATTGTCCCCCAGCTTTCGAAATCCTTTCGTGTTATCACGGTTGATTTACCCGGACACGGTGATAGCCCACTGATAAAGAATGTGGACATGGACCCAAAGTCATTAGGTGAGGCAATCTTTGAGGTACTTAAAAGTGAGTATGGGATCGATACATTTCATGTTGCAGGCAACTCTTTAGGGGGTTGGATTGCATTAGAGATGGCGGCCAGTCAACCCGGTCGAGTATTGAGTTTAACGGGCTTGGCACCAGCTGGATTATGGCTAGAACCTGCACTTCGACGCACGCTATCTGAGGCAAGAGCGCATTACTTAGCGAGAGTATTGAAACCTTTCATTAAACCTGCGCTCAAGTTTCACATAATGCGCAGAATTGGCTTTTCTTTAGTTAGTCCCAAATGGCAAGAGTTAAGTTATGAATCGTGTTTGGATGCAAGTATGGCAATGGCATATTGCAAGGGATATTTTCAGGCTTGGGATGGCATGCTGAACCGACGTTTTGATTCCCATATACCTCCGAGTGTTCCAGTAACAATTCTCTTCGGTGATAGCGATAACACGTTACCTCGCAATGGTTCACAAGAGCGCACTTTGGCACCTTCTCATTGCACATGGCAGATCATTGATAACTGCGGTCACGCGCCAATGTGGGATCACCCAGATCTGATTGTCGGAATCATTAAAAATACTTCACAGTAAAAAAACCTGATTTTTAATGTGAACCTCTTTATTTTCCAGAAAGACGTGCATCGACAAAGGCATCAACACACGTCTTAATCTCTTCAACGGTGTGGCTGGCACTTAATTGAATTCTTATTCGTGCTTTCCCCATTGGCACGACGGGATATGAAAAGGCAACGGCGAAAATTCCGCGATCAAACAGGGCCTCGGCCATAGCCACGGCGGTGTGTTCATCACTAAACATGACTGGAACGATTGGATGCTCACCAGGCAAGAGTTCAAAGCCATTTTCAAGCATTAATGCGCGAAATAAAGCCGCGTTTTCTACTGTTTTTTTGCCCAGTTCTGGATGTGCCTTAATGACATCAAGGGATGCAATGCTGCCTGCAACAACCGATGGTGGTAATGAGTTTGAAAATAAATAAGGGCGGGCCTTTTGTCGAAGCATGTCGATTATTTCTGGGTGGCGTGAACTGATGTAACCACCTGATGCCCCGCCCAAAGCTTTTCCTAAAGTACCTGAGAGAATATCCACGCGATTGACCACGTCAAAATACTCAGGCGTGCCCGCGCCCGTTGCACCGATAAAACCCGTTGCATGTGAATCATCGACCATAACCAAGGCACCATATTGTTCGGCCAGATCGCATATATCTTTAAGAGGAGCGAAGGACCCGTCCATCGAAAAGACTCCATCGGTGACAATTAAAATGTTCGTGGATCCAGAGGCGGCTTTGAGTTGAACCTCTAAATCCACTAAATCACGGTTTTGAAAGCGAAAACGTTTGGCTTTGCATAATCTAATACCATCAATTATTGAGGCGTGATTGAGTGAATCAGAGATAATGGCATCGTTTTCATCGAAGAGGGCCTCAAAGACTCCACCATTGGCATCAAAGCACGAAGGAAAAAGAATTGTTGCCGAAGTTGCCAAAAATTCAGTGAGTTTTTTTTCTAAGAGAAGATGTTGATTGTGGGTACCGGCAATAAATCGAACGCTCGCCATTCCAAATCCATAGGTATCTAAAGCCGATTTTGCTGCTGCAATAATTTCTTCGTTATTTGCCAAGCCGAGATAGTTATTAGAGCAGAAATTTAAAAGTTCTTTGCCTGATGCCTGAATTTCCACGGCTTGAGAACCGGACAGGG
>JAYTTL010000115.1:0-1957 GCA_043745325.1 Actinomycetes bacterium | reverse complement strand
ACCAATGTATGAATTCGAACCCAATTCAGGCGTAGTGCTGAATGCACTTTTGCCTCGTTATATTGAGGCTCGAGTATTTAACGCGATGTTGCAATCAGCTGCCTCTGAGCATGCTGCGCGGCGTCGTGCAATGAAGTCGGCAACTGACAACGCCGATGATTTAATCAAGTCGCTTACACGACTTGCGAATGCAGCCCGTCAAGCTGAAATTACCCAAGAGATCAGTGAAATTGTTGGCGGCGCAGACGCGTTGGCCTCAGCTAGTGCAGGGAGTGAATGATGTCGACATCAACAGGTAAAGGTCGCGTAGCTCGTGTTATTGGACCGGTGGTGGATATTGAATTTCCAGCCGATTCAATGCCATCGATCTTCAACGCGCTACACGTAGACGTAACGTTGTCAGGTACTACACGTACCTTGACGATGGAGGTCGCCCAGCACATTGGTGACAACCTCGTGCGCGCGATTTCTATGCAACCAACTGATGGAATGGTCCGCGGTGCAGAGGTATCTGATACCGGAGCGGCGATTTCAGTACCAGTTGGTGACGTAACAAAGGGGCACGTCTTTAACACCCTTGGTGAGTCCATGGATGTTCCTACATCATCTCTGGATATCAAAGAGCGCTGGCCAATTCACCGCAATGCTCCAGCATTTGATCAGTTAGAGTCTAAAACCGAGATGTTTGAAACTGGAATAAAAGTTATCGATCTTTTAACGCCGTATGTAAAGGGTGGAAAGATCGGTCTATTCGGGGGTGCTGGTGTTGGTAAAACTGTTTTGATTCAAGAGATGATTTACCGAGTCGCTGAAAACTTTGGTGGCGTATCGGTATTCGCCGGTGTTGGCGAGCGTACCCGTGAAGGCAACGACTTATTTTTGGAAATGACTGAGACTGGTGTTATTAATAAGACCGCTTTGGTATTTGGCCAAATGGATGAACCACCTGGCACACGTCTGCGCGTTGCACTATCTGCTCTAACAATGGCTGAGTATTTTCGCGATGTTCAAAAGCAGGATGTTCTCCTGTTCATCGACAATATTTTTCGCTTTACTCAGGCCGGCTCTGAAGTATCAACGCTTCTTGGACGTATGCCATCTGCCGTGGGTTATCAGCCAACTTTGGCCGATGAAATGGGCCAGTTGCAAGAACGCATTACATCAACACGTGGTCACTCGATTACATCGATGCAGGCAATTTATGTTCCTGCCGATGACATTACCGACCCAGCTCCTCACACAACTTTTGCCCACTTAGATGCCACAACTGTTTTGTCTCGTCCAATCTCAGAGCTTGGAATTTATCCAGCCGTGGACCCACTTGACTCAACCTCACGTATCTTGGATCCACGCTATATCGGTGAGCATCACTTCCGTGTCGCAAACCGAATTAAGCAGATCTTGCAACGCTACAAGGATTTGCAAGACATCATTGCAATCCTTGGAATCGATGAACTATCGGAGGAAGACCGTATTTTGGTTGGTCGTGCACGTCGTATCCAGCGTTTCTTATCGCAAAATACATTCGTAGCAAAGGTCTTTACCGGAATCGAAGGTTCGTTCGTACCGTTGGTCGACACTATCGCAGCCTTTGAAGCTCTTGCCGATGGGAAATACGATCACCTTCCAGAGCAGGCCTTTTTTATGTGTGGCGGCCTCGATGATGTAGAACGTAGAGCTGCTGAACTTGCAGTGAGCGTTGGAAAGTAAGTAGGTCATGGCTCTGAAAGTCGAACTCGTATCTCCAACCGAGCGCGTCTGGTCGGGAGAGGCAATTTTTGTCTCTGCCCGAACAGTTGAAGGCGATCTCGGTATTTTGGTAGATCACGCCCCGCTCTTTGGGGTACTTGTCGATGGTGAAGTGAGTATTAAAGGAGTTGACGGGGACACCACTGTATTTAACGTCAGTGGTGGCTTCTTGTCAGTAGCAAGTAATCGAGTTTCGATTTTAACTGAA
>JAYTTL010000114.1:0-26629 GCA_043745325.1 Actinomycetes bacterium | reverse complement strand
CATACATTCCCCGAGTCAGAGCATTCATCTTTTCAATGCGATTAAAGGAAAGGTAGCGAATCCCACCTGAGGTAGTGTCTAAGATTTCATCCATCTGAGCATCTTAGAGGTGTACTTATCTTTAATCATAAGGCAGGATTAAACAACCACGGAGAGGTGAAAATCTTGACCAGAGACATAACTATTACATCGCGAGAACTCTCACCATTTGAGAAGTTGGTTTTGCAACTCGTATGCGAGGGTAAATCAAATGCCGCGATAGCGGCTCAGACATCGCACAATGAAAAGGTCATAGAAAATACGGTGAGTCGAAGCGCGCAGGTTTTCGGAATTAAATCCGATGCCGACACAAATTTGCGTGTGCTATTAGCGTTAGCCTTTCGGGCACATTACGGTGATACAGCTTTTGATCAATTGAATCTTCCCTGCTCACACTCGGTTGTGGGTCCCGATGGAAAGTTGATGTGCGATCGTCATTTGGATTGACCCCTTATAGTCGCTTGCATCACATCTAGTTGAGGGCCACCCCTCAGGATTTCTTATTGAACACTATGCGAGGGCTGACTCTCGCACTTTCTTCTATCCACTCACTCTCAGTAGGGCTAAATTAAGAGTGCATCTACGAGAGATGTTTAAAAGGGAGAGAAAGAAAAAAATGAAGCGTATTACTTTTGACAAAATGGTGACTTTTGTAGGTCTAGGGATAGCAGTATTTCTTTTAATCGCTGCGGGCTTACTTAACTGGGGCGCTACCTTTGCAAGTGGAACTGTGGCATCGCAGTTGGAAGCACAACAAATTACTTTGCCGGCCGAGAATGGCGATCCTAAAGCCGATGCGGCAACGGTCGCATTCTTTAAGGAAAATGGAAATCAGATTATGAGTACTGGTAAACAAGCTCAGATGTATGCCGATCACTACATTGGCTTCCACTTATCAGGGATGCCAACGTATGCAGCTGCATCAGGTATTTCTCGTGCTGCAGGCGGCGCATTGGCAGCTGATCCAACAAATCTAGAGTTACAAGCAGCAGCGGCAAAAGCAAGTGCAACGGTAGAGACTGTTTTTAAGGGCGAATCACTTCGTGGAATGCTCTTGAATGCATATGCATTTGGAACCCTTGGAAGTATCGCGGCAATTACCGCGAAAGTAACTTTGGGTGGAGCCTTGTTTATGTTCATTTTTGTAGTTTTAGGGCTTCTTCATATTCGCCGTACATCTTCGGATGCGGTGATTTAACCCTCAACTCTCCGTGATGGGTTAGAAAAAGCCCCTTGGATTCCAAGGGGCTTTTTCATGCAGATTTTTCTACTTTTTCAACGCTCCAACTTTCCAGAGATGAAATCCTCAACTTTGTTATGGGCCGCTTCATCGCTGTACTGCACTGGTGGTGTCTTCATAAAATAACTTGAAGGTGAAAGTAAAGCTCCACCAATCTTTCGATCGAGTGCGATTTTGGCACATCGTAGAGCATCAATGATGACACCTGCCGAGTTAGGCGAATCCCACACCTCTAGCTTGTATTCAAGATTAAGTGGAACATCACCAAATGCACGTCCTTCCAGGCGAACGTAGGCCCATTTGCGGTCATCTAACCATGGAATGTAATCAGAAGGTCCGATGTGAACATTCTTATCACCCAAGTCATGATTTAACTGGGATGTTACCGAGTTAGTCTTTGAAATCTTCTTGGATTCAAGACGATCGCGCTCGAGCATATTTTTAAAATCCATATTTCCGCCAACGTTTAATTGGTAGGTACGATCTAAATGAACGCCTCGATCTTGAAATAACTTAGCCATGATCCGATGCGTAATCGTTGCACCAACTTGGCTTTTAATGTCATCGCCAACAATCGGTAGGCCTGCATCGGCAAACTTCTTTTCCCATTCTGGATCAGATGCAATAAAAACAGGTAGAGCGTTGACAAAAGCACAACCGGCATCGATTGCACATTGGGCATAATATTTAGCCGCTATCTCTGAACCGACCGGCAAATAGCAGATCAAAACATCGACGGCCTCATCCTTCAGGACCTGCACCATATCTACTGCAGGTGCATCAGACTCTGTGATTGTCTCTCTGTAATACTTTCCAAGGCCGTCATTTGTTACACCGCGTTGGACCAGAACTCCAGTCTGTGCAACGTCGCTAAATTTAATAGTGTTGTTTTCGCTAGCCCAAATAGCATCGGCTAAATCTAAACCAACTTTCTTAGCATCAACATCGAAGGCTGCCACGAACTTGATGCTAGAGATGTGGTATCCCCCAACAACTGCATGCATAAGCCCCGGAATCTCTTGATCAACGGCCGCGTCCTGGTAATAAGTCACGCCTTGAACTAAAGAGTTAGCACAGTTCCCGACGCCAATTATTGCAACACGAATGTCGCCTTTACCGGTTGATATATTCACTTTATTTCCTCTCGATTTTGATCATGTCTTCCAGCCAAACGATCTCCCGATCAGCTGATTCCAGTGAGTGGCGTCGCCACTCCTCTAGATATTTATCTATTCCAATAGGTGACTTCTCGAGTTCACCCCGAAGAATCTCTGCCTTCTCCTTGAGACGACGATGGCGTCCCTCAAGAATTCGTACCCTGTTCTTTGAAGATGTAGGGGAAAAAAATGCGAAGCGAATCTCAAAGCCTTCGTCCTCCCATGTATCGGGACTCACGGTTTCAGTAAGAGTCGAAAAGCGTGCACTGCCTCGCTCGGTGATGGCATAGACGATTCGCGAGCGCCGAGAAAGCGATTCAACGGCGCTCTCTTGAATCAAACCACTCTCCATCATTCGACGAAGTTGCGGATAGAGAACTGAAAATGAGAGCGCCCTAAATGGTCCAACCATGGTGCCGATGCGCTTACGTAGCTCATATCCATGCAAAGGGCTCTGGGATAGAAGTCCAAGGAGGGCGAATTCAAGGGATTGACTTCGTGAGCGCACTTGGCCTACCTCCATCCCTTACCTACTTCTCTTATATCGTATCGATATATCGAATCGTAATCTAACTCGATACGAGAGTGGATGCAACTTAGTAGCAAAAAGGTGTGGCGTACGCCTCAGTATGGAGTTTGCCTCCCGTACCCTTATTTTTTAGCGCCTATCACACAGACAAGGCCCTAAGGAAAAGGACGATGGATGTCTCTACTTACATGGAAGCTGCATGGAGATGGAAAGTCAATATCGCAAGGCGCAGTCGTATCCACTGATGAACGTTTAACCTGGCCTCGCACGATCGGTGTCGGAGTTCAACATATTGCGGCGATGTTTGGCGCAACCTTTCTCGTTCCTCTTATCACTGGATTTCCACCCACAACCACGCTCTTTTTCTCAGGCGTTGGAACTCTTCTATTTTTAACGCTGACGCAGAACAGAGTACCAAGTTATCTCGGTTCATCTTTTGCATTCTTAGCTCCAATCGCGGCGGCAAAATCCGGTGGCGGAATGTCAGCGGCCCTAGGTGGAGTTGTTGTGACGGGTTTGCTACTAGCAGCCGTGGGTCTGATTGTGCGCCAAGCCGGTATTGGATGGATCAACTGGTTACTGCCACCCGTTGTCACCGGCACTATCGTAATGGTTATCGGCCTGAACTTAGCTGGGGCGGCAAAAAATAACTTTACTGCCGGACCCCTTGTTGGCGTTATAACCCTTGCCTCTATTGCTTTGATTGCGGCGGGCTCGCGTGGATTTTTAGGTCGCATAAGTATCTTTGCTGGCCTGGTTATCGGATATGCCAGTGCCTATGCAATGGGTGATGTAAAGACTGATGGCATCACTTCAGCCAAATGGTTCGCCTTACCTTCATTTACCTCACCAACCTTTGATGGCAAGGCAGTCGTGCTCTTCTTGCCCGTTGTGCTCGTCTTGATTGCAGAAAACGTAGGTCACGTAAAGGCCGTCTCTGCAATGACTGGAAAAAATCTAGATGGACAAATGGGCACGGCGCTCATGGCCGATGGAATAGCAACAACTCTTGCAGGTCTTGGTGGTGGTTCAGGCACAACTACCTATGCCGAAAACATCGGCGTAATGGCGGCAACACGTGTGTATTCAACGGCTGCATATTGGGTCGCAGGCGTTGGTGCCATTGGTCTCTCACTCTCGCCTAAGTTTGGCGCAGTGTTGAGCTCTACTCCGGTCGGGGCTCTTGGTGGCGTTGGTGTTGCCTTATTTGGAATGATTGGCGTACTTGGTGCAAGAATTTGGATTGAAGGAAAAGTTGATTTTGCTAACTCAACTAATCTCATCATTGCAGCCGCAGCTTTAATTATAGGAATCTCCGATATGTCATGGACTCGTGGTGATTACACGTTCAATGGAATTATTAACGCAACACTCGTTGCCATTGTTGGTTATCGCATTCTACATTCGATTGCATCATCTCGGGGTAATAGTTAAAATCAATACATGGTGATTCCATCGCGGCTCACTGAATATATTGTGGCCGCGATGGTAATCATTCTGGCGCCTGGCCCTAGCGTCTTATTTGTTATCGCTCGCGCAATTTCATGGGGACGCAAAACTGCCGTCTTTTCCGTTGCAGGAAACGTCACTGGCTTATTTGTTTTATCGGTCTTCGTAGCCCTTGGTCTCGGTCCAATTCTGCAACGTTCAGATCTAGCCTACAAAGGCGTTCAATGGAGTGGCGGATTGTATTTAATGTATTTAGGTATCGATGCGATTAAACATCGAGAGCTCCACGCGGCCGATATGACTCAGCAAGGTAAAGATGCACCTGGAATGCTTAAATCTATTCGCGATGGCTTCTGGGTTGGGGCGCTAAATCCTAAGTCGATTGTTTTTTATGCCGCCGTCTTACCCCAGTTCATCGATCGCGAACGCGGGAGAGTTACGGGTCAATTGATCCTGCTCGGCGCAATCTTTTCAGCGTTGGCTTTTATTTCCGATGGTTCATGGGGATTACTAGCAGGGACGGCTCGGCAGTGGTTAGCCACCGACACAACCAGATTAGAAAAGCTACGGGCAACGGGGGGATCAATTATGATTTTTTTAGGCTTAGCTGTATTGATTTCTGCAATTGTCAGAGGCTAGCGAGAGAATAAGGGTATGAAAAAACCGGCAAAGCCCGCACGCGAGTACATATCCCCATCAGATTTAACTTTTGGCCTATCAACCTGTACGCGTTGTCTATGGATTAAATACTGGTACAAAATTAGCGCACCATTAACGATGCCCCTTGTAGGCACACTGTCGACTCTGCAAGAGGAGCGATTTCATAACGCTGATATGCCAACCATCGATCCATCACTTCGCCCAGGAACGCTCTCGAAATGGGGTGAGTTCGTAAAAAGCAAGCCGCTTGCGATAAATGGAGTTGAAACGCGCTGGCGCATATTGGGAAAGTACGATCTCGTTTCAACAAATGTTGACGGGACAATTGGCCTGATAGATTGCAAAGTATCTGATAGCCAACGCGACAGCGGAGCATTTTACTCACCTCAACTTGAGGCATATGCATATGCGCTAGAAAATCCAGCCGCTGGCAAAGGCCACATTGTTGCATCGATGGGGTTACTTATTTGGAA
This sequence comes from Actinomycetes bacterium, assembly GCA_043745325.1. Lineage (GTDB taxonomy): Bacteria > Actinomycetota > Actinomycetes > Nanopelagicales > Nanopelagicaceae > Planktophila. Next base: position 21,082 of record JAYTTL010000114.1, on the reverse strand, counting down.
GTTCACAACAACCCTTGGAGACAATGATGGCTCTGCTGGATTTGGAGTTGATCAAAAATATGTAGGCGTCGAGCGAGATACGCCAAATTTTCTCACTACGATTGCAAAGTTCATTGACATACTTGAAGGCGATTTACCGGATTCCGGCTCGACCTGCACAACGTGTTCCTATCTTCTTGCGCGAAATGCTCTAGATAAACTTTAGTCTTCGTCGCCAGATACATTGATCTCATCTGGTTTACTCTTTTTTGGCGCGTAGATATCTACATACTCTTGTCCAGACATTTCTTGAATCTTTTTCATAATGAGATCGGTAACCTCGCGCAGATATGCCAGATCCGTTGAATCTCCATCAAAATACATAGGCTCACCAAAAATCATTCCAACTCGATGTAGATTGGGAATTAATTTTCCTGTTGGCTGAATTTTGTCGGTGTTAGACATCGCAACTGGAATTATGGGTGCACCCGACTCGATGGCAAGGCGAGCAATTCCAGAACGGCCTTTATAGAGTCGTCCATCAGGAGAGCGCGTGCCCTCTGGATAGATTCCTAAGCATTTGCCTTCGGCTAAAACTTTAAGTCCAGTAATAAGGGCCGCTTCAGATCGTCGACCCCCTGATCTATCCACTGGAACTTGGCCAAGGGCGATAAAAGTTAATTTCTTTAATAGGCCTTTTGGGCCAGGAGAAGTGAAGTACTCGCTCTTAGCAAGAAATGTAACTTTACGAGGAACTACGAGCGGCATGAAAATCGAGTCACTAAATGAGAGATGGTTGGATGCAATGATGACCGGGCCCTTTGAGGGGACATTGCGCAGACCTTTAACTTTTGGCCTGAAGGCGCTCATCAGAAATGGCGTTAAGAATGCCCGCAGCACGCCATACGGGAGGTTGTTGAGCACTGACCCAATTTAGCCGCAAACGTCGCGTATGACACTATTTGGGGGTGAGAGATAATCCCAAAGAGCCCAACTACGATGGAGGCGATGAAGAGGATTTGATCCGAAGCGAGTTCGATTCCATCGTCTCAGGTCTATCCCTTGACGAATCGACCCCTTCGACTTACTTAGATGAACTAGATCGAATTGATCAGAGCCAAGGTTTTGTACCACCTAATCCCCCAACCCAAACTCCGCGCTCCTTCTTTCTATCGGCACAATCGGCGATAGCACGTTGGCTAAAACGCGGCTATCACGAAGATGATGGAGCAGCAATATGAGAAATTTTCGATGGGGCATTTTAGGAACAGGTGGAATCGCACGAGAATTTGTGGAAGATCTGCAATTGGCCGAGGGTCATCTCGTCAGTGCAGTTGGCTCGCGCAGTTTTGAAAAAGCTAAAGATTTAATTTCTACTATCTCAGGAGCAATTGCGCATGGAAATTACAGTGACTTAGTTAACGACCCAAACGTCGATGCAATCTATATCGCAACCCCACATCCCATGCATGTAGAGCATGCAGTTTTAGCACTCAATGCCGGTAAGCCTGTTTTGTGTGAGAAGCCCATTGCCATTTCGGCGCTTGAGGCACAAGTCATGGTGAATACAGCGCGCAAAAATAATGTTGCCTTTCTTGAAGCCATGTGGACACGCTACTTACCTCACATCGCACAAGTTCGACAGATTCTGGCAAGTGGAGTCTTAGGTCCCATCCAAAGCGTAGAAGCCGATCATGGGCAACGTTTGGCCGATCAAAATATTGCGCGACTTATAGATCCAGCTTTGGGTGGTGGTGCACTTTTGGATTTAGGAATATATCCGGTCTCCTTTGCCCACTTAGTTCTTGGTACTCCTTCTAGCATCATCGCTAGCTCTGTAATGACAGATCGCGGAGTTGATGCCCAAACCAGTGCTATTTTTAACTATGAAAGTGGCGCGCAAGCCATCATCACGACAACAATGATTGCGCAAACGCCATGTCGCGCCGTTATCAGCGGCTTATTGGGACGACTTGAAATTGATCGCACTTTTTATACTCCAACAAATATGCGGGTGATTTTATTTGATGGAACGCTCATCGAATATCCGCTCGATTACACCGGGCATGGTTTGCGAGAACAAGCAATCGAAATGGCGCGCGTTGTCCGAGACGGTGCTCTTGAGTCACCTTTAATGCCGTGGAGTGAAACGATTGCAGTGATGAAAACAATGGATGAGATTAGAAATCTCGTTGGCCTTGTCTATCCCAATGAAAATTAGAACCTCGCTAAATTAGCGACCCCCACTAAACCAGCTTCATTTCCCATCTGGGCAGCGATAATTTGAGGGTAAGGATGTTTGCCCGCAAATGGCATTGTCCGAGCCAGAGCCTCTCTTGTTGGCTTTAAAAGGATTTCACCGGCCTCTATTACTCCGCCACCAATGACAACGCAAGCAGGATCAAGTATCACCGATAATGATGCGATTCCTGCGCCTAACCATTGTCCTGTCGTATTAAAAGCGGCAATCGCAACGGGGTCACCATCACGAGCGGCTTCCGTTAATGCTTTACCGGTCAAACCTGAAACAGTGCCATCACCACGCGATAATAGATTACGCGCAATCTCTGGACTGGCACTTATCGCCTCACGGGCATGGCGCAGAAGTGCTTTACCTGATGCATACTGTTCAAAGCATCCACGTGCCCCGCACCCACATAAATGTCCATCGGGAACAACTCGTACATGACCAAACTCAGCGGCAACGCCGAATGCGCCTCTATAGAGCGCGCCATTAACAACAATTCCGCCGCCAATTCCAGTTCCAACGGTCAACATCATGAGGTGTGCTTGACCTTTACCGGCGCCGAACGTTGCCTCACCCCATGCTGCAGCGTTCGCATCATTTTCAATAATGACGGGCAGCCCGATTAAAGAAGTGAGCTCATCATCTAAGTTGACACCATTCCAGTCGGCAATATTCGGTGATGCCAACATAGTTTTTCGATCAGATGAAACGAATCCTGCTGCAGAGACACCGATTGAAACAACTTCGTGGTCGAGTAGTAACTCTTTTGCGATTTTTGCAATCGTTTTAGTTAACTCAGTACCGCCTTGACGCGGCGTATCAGTTCTCGCTCGAGCAATAACTTTTCCCGATTCATCTACAACGCCACCCAAAATCTTGGTACCACCCACATCGATACCAATTGTGTAGACCATTTAAAATCTATCCTTCTAATGCCGATTTAAGTTGGGAAAGCGCTTGATCAATAGTTGATTTTTCGGCCTTCTGCCGCATCATTGAAGGTATCGGCATCGAGAGCGAGACGGTGAGCTCATAAGTAATTTGCGTGGTCTCCTCGTCGATACTTTTTATACTATAGGCGCCATCCATACCCGTTAATAAGTCGGCATCATCAAGTGAAAAACTAAGATGACCGGGCGCACCGGACCAGTCATAATCTAAAATGACACGGTCCTTCATCATTCCGGCATCAATAACCATCTTTACCTTCGTGATATTTCCATGATCATCGCGGGCCAACGCCTCAACGGATTTAATGGATGTCGACCAATCTGGGTACTTTTCAAGCGCAAATAACGCTGAAGTGACCTGGGCCATTGGGGCATTGATTGTTATGGTGGAACTGCTCGAATCGCTCATGGGCAAAGGTTACCCCTCTTCCCTAAATAATAAATCAACCACTACCGTTACGCCCATGAATGAAATTACAAATCCCGCATTAGCCTCGACCGCCACAGCCGGTAACTTAACAAACCTGATTGCCGAGCGCGCATGGTTTGAGCCAGAGCGAATCATTATGTCACGGCCCTTAGGTGACGGCTGGCAGAGCGTGAGTGCTAAGGAGGCTGAAATCCAAATTCGCGAAACGGCAAAGGGATTAATTGCCGCTGGTGTACAGATTGGTGATCGCGTCGCAATCATGTCAAGAACTCGGTATGAGTGGACGATATTGGACTTTGCTATCTGGTTTGCAGGCGCAGTGGTTGTGCCCGTATATGACACTTCTTCAGCCGAACAGATTGATTGGATTCTCAACGACTCAGCCTCAGTCGGCATTATTGTTGAAACACCGGCGAATCGTGAATTGGTTAACACTGTTTTGCCAGCCCATACTAAACATGTATGGACAATTACAGACGATGTTTTGAGCATTCTTAAAGAAGCCGGCTCGCATGTAAGTGATGATGAAATTGATCGTCGACGCAACTCGCTTGTTCCTGACACGCTTGCAACACTTATCTACACATCGGGAACAACTGGAAAGCCAAAGGGCGTGGCCCTAACACATAGTAATTTTCTTGCCGAATGTGGAAACGTCGTACAAGGTGCGGCCGATCTATTTCTAAAGCCCGGTGGTTCGACTCTTTTATTTTTACCTGTGGCTCACGTCTTTGGTCGCATGGTAGAGATAGGTGCAATCTCGGCTGGTCTTCATTTAGCACATTGCAGTGATCCTGTTGGACGCTTGCCTATAGACCTTGCCTCATTCAAACCCACTTTCGTTTTAGCGGTTCCGAGAATTTTTGAAAAAATTTATAATGGAGCTGAAGCGCGCGCCGAAGCCGCCGGTAAGGGAAAGATTTTTAGAAAAGCCGCCGCAGTTGCCATTGAATACTCTGAAAGCCTTGATAAAAAATCGGTCTCACCACTCCTTTCCATCAAACATAAAATCTTCGACAGATTGGTCTACTCAAAGATTCGCGCTGGTATGGGCGGAAAAGTTGAGGCGGCAATCTCTGGTGGTGCACCCCTTGGCGCTCGTCTAGGTCACTTCTACCGCGGGGCTGGGATAACAGTCCTTGAGGGTTACGGACTCACTGAAACAACGGCGGGAGCGACGTTGAATCTAACGGGAGCTCATCGTGTTGGATCCGTTGGCCGTCCTGTTCCTGGAACAACCATTAAAATCGCCGATGATGGCGAAGTGTTGATTCGCGGAGCGATTGTGATGCGCGGGTATTGGCAAAATGAAGCGGCCAATGACGAGGCATTTACGGGCGATCGCTGGTTTCAATCGGGTGATCTCGGAAGGCTAGATGATGAAGGATTCCTCTACATTGTTGGGCGCAAGAAAGAGATAATTGTTACAGCGGGTGGAAAAAATGTAGCCCCAGCGGTCCTTGAAGACCGCCTGCGTTCACATCCACTTGTCAGTCAGTGCTTGGTTGTTGGTGATAATCAGCCATATATCGCTGCCCTCGTAACCATCGATCAAGATGCGCTCAAATCCTGGGTGGCTAATAATAATAAACAGGGTGCTTCCATGACTGATTTGGCTCATGATCCGGATTTGATCTCTGTCATTCAAACCGCCGTTGACGATGCAAATAAAGCCGTTAGTAAAGCTGAATCGATTCGTAAATTTGTAATTTTACCAACTGATTTCACCATTGCTGGCGGACACTTGACGGCTAAGCTCTCGATGAAGCGTGCGGTTATTTCAAAAGAGTTCGCCAAGGAGATCGAGCAGCTCTTTACAAAGTAAAAATGTGAGCGTTAATGAGCGAGTAAGACTCGCGCAAGAGTTGCATGATGGAATAGCCCAAGATCTCGTTGGATTGGGCTATGCAATTGACTCAATTGTTGCAGCGCCGCAAACACCGAATGAGATTAGAACCGAGCTGCGCACATTACGATTTGCAATGGGTAATTTAGTTGAAAAGGTGAGAGGGGAAATTTTTTCACTTCGCGCCAGTACGGACACATTGTTCTCCCACTTTGAAAATTCAACAAATATTGAACTCCAAAAGATCTTTGCCGAGCTTTTAAGAAATGTTCAAGAGCACTCTCATGCGACGTTAATAACCATGATAGTTCATGATAATGGTGTCGGTGGTGCAACAGAGCGAACTGGGCACCATGGACTTGTTGGAATATCGGAACGTGTTAATGACTTAGATGGAGGAATGGTTATTGAGTCAAATGAATTAGGTACAAAGGTTTCAATCACAGTGCCTTGGAAAAAGCCATGAAACGCGTCCTCATTATCGATGACCACGCCGTAGTACGCGAAGGTTTAAAGGCAGCACTGATTCGCCATGGATACGAGATTGTGGCTGAGGCTGCTTCGCTTGCTGAAGGCCGGGCGCAAATTGCACACACAAATCCAGATGTGATTATTGTCGACTTAAATCTTCCAGATGGGAGCGGCTTTGATTTAATCTCTTGGGCGCGGGGAATTTCACAGTCGATTGGAATTGTAATCCTTACTCTTAATGATTCTGATTCGCATCTACTAGCGGCAATGAAAGCAGGGGCAAATGCATACATTCTAAAGAGCGCACCACTCACCGAACTCATTGCCGCTATCGATTATTCAATTCAATCACCACGAAGTTTTAGTGCCAATGGAATCGCGTGCGCGATTGCGGCAACCACAGAGAGCTTTCATTTGACTGCGCGTGAATTCGATGTCCTATATCTCTTGCCTAGTGGTGCCTCCACAGAAAAAATTGCCGCCGATCTCTACGTAAGTCAGGCAACGATTAAGACTCATCTTGCCGCAATCTTTAGAAAATTAGAGGTTACAAACCGAACTGCAGCTGTTACGAAGGCGCGCAAACACAACTTAGTCAACGAGTAGTTTTGAAAACTCATCGGCCCATATCTGCCAACGCCATTTGCTTATTACCCATTCACGACCGGCACGCCCCATGGCAACTGCACGTTCTGGATTATTAAGCAACTCAATGAGGGAATTCGCGATCGAAGTGGTATCCAAACCATCAACAACTAAACCAGTAACTCCTTCAATGACTGCGTCAGGTGCACCGCCCGATGCACCTGCAATTACCGGAAGTCCACATGAACTTGCTTCAAGATAGACAATTCCTAATCCCTCTACTTCCAAACCAAAAAAACGCGATCGTGAAGGCATTGCAAAAACTTCACCGAGACAGATGTAGCGTGGAAGTTCGGCATAGTTAATGCGACCAATAAAACTCACATAGTTTTCGAGCCCAAATTTCTTCACTAATGACATCAGATGTTTGCGATATGGACCTTGGCCTATAAGCACAAGATGCGCATTGGGGGTTTGTGCGATGACGGCGCGCATTGATTCGATCAGGCGATCTTGGCCTTTTCGATGCACCAACCTGCCTACTGAAATGATTACTTTCTTTCCATCTAAACCTAACGACTTACGAAGAGGCGTTGAATCTGTCGGAGCAAAGTGTTCGATATCGATCCCCGGTGCAATTTTAACCATGGTCGCCCTGGCCTGAGGTGTCAGAGCTTTCAATATCGCCGACTTTGTGAACTCTCCTAAATAAGTCAAGGTATCGACCGTGCTGCCAATCCTGCGAATAGCGAGCGAGAATGGAAAGAGCTTCGACCACCAAACTTCATGTCCATGAGTCAGAGCAACAACTTTATGCGCACCTGCTCGTTTTAGGTTTGAAGCCATCAACGCTAACGGCGCGGCCGCTCCAAATGCAACGACCTTGATATCGTTTTTTTTAATTAACTGGGCGAGGATCCTAGTTACTCGTGGGGTTGGAAGTAGAATTTTTGCGCGATCACGAATAACGGTAACTCCGAAATTAACCTTCCATGCCGCGTCATACTCGTTGGAGCCACTCTGGGCCGATGTGTACACAATCGTTTGATTGGGTGGGAGGCGTTCAATAAGACCAATAATGAAGGTTTCGATTCCCCCGGCCCGAGGGCCAAAATCATTAGTCACAAATAAGATTTTTTTAGTAACGGCGTGCCTCCACTAAAGCTTTACGACCCATGTTCAAATCTATCGTCACTTTCACTCGCGAGCCCGAACGTGGTGCATGCACCATTCTTCCTCCCCCTAAATAAATCCCGACGTGTGAAATTGGGCGGCCAAAAAATAATAAATCCCCAGGTTTAAGCGCATTAAGTGGAACGGATCTCCCCATTCGTGCCTGCGCCGCCGAAGAATGGGGAAGAGAAACACCCGCGGCCGCAAATGCGCGCATCGTTAATCCAGAGCAGTCCCACGTTGTTAATCCAGCGGAACCAAAGACATAGCGATCACCGATTTGTTTGAGCGCAAATTTAAGAGCAATACCCGCGCGACCTGAGATACCCTTAGCACCTTTGGCTGCGGCAAGAGATGATGCTTGGTCTGCATCTTCTTGGGCGGCGGCAATTTTTGCTAGTCGAACACGATCATCTTTTTTTAACTTAGAAAGTAGCGTTTCGGCCTCTTTCAATTTCGATAGCGCTAACGCCGATTGGGCCGCAAATTTTTTCTGCGCCGCTCTGACTAAATCTAATCTGTCATTTACCTTCATAGTCGTTGCATTCAAACGCTGTTGAGCCGCTTCAAACTTTCGAAGTTGAGCAGTCTTACCTCGAGTAATTGCATCAAGAACACCGGCCGAGGATAAATAGAGCGTGGGATCTGAAGAAAAAAGGAGTTCTAGACCTTGACTTAAACTTCCAGATTTATACTCATCAAGGGCGATGGTGCCAAGGGATTTTTGCAACGTTGAGAGTGTATGACCTTGGATTTCGGCCTTACTCTTAATTGCATTCAGCGTCTTGGTCAGAGTTGCTAATTTTACCTTTGCCTCTTGTGCACCTTCTGCTGCACTCGTGGCATCTTCTTCGAGTTGACGTACCTTGCCTTGAACTTCGGCCAATGTAGGTGCGGCGTGAGCTGCTGGCGCAACCAGTAGACCCACCATCAACACCGCTGCAAGGCACGCGCCACGCACGTGCTCGCAAGGGGACATACCTCACAGGCTAACCAGGTTTGAGCCATTGACTCAACTTGTAGGCAAAAAGGCCCTACTAATTCAATCGAAAGTTGCAATAATCGACCCGTGAGTACTTCGGCAAGCCTTGTCGTTGGTGCCAAGGGCTCAACGGTTAAAAACCACAGTTCACGGGGTGTGAGTTCACCCGCCGATCGCCAAGCATTTCTTGCAAGGCGCAGAGATTTCGATGTCATTCTTATCGGAGGAAATACCGCACGTAATGAGAGTTATAGGCGCACACCTTGCCCATTGGTCATTATCTCGCATTCGGATATTTCGCCTGTGCCAGAAAATAAATTAGCGCATCTCTGGAATTTAACTCCGGCCGCAGCCCTAAAGCGTGCTCATGAAGAGTTTGGTGAACGGGTATTAATAGAAGCCGGAGTTGCAATCATCTATGAACTTTTAGCCGATAACCTCATTGACGAGTTTTTTCTCTCAGTTACCCCAGTTCAAGATGGCGAGATTCCCATCGATTGGCAAGGCATCTTGGCTGGATTTTTGATTCTCGAAAAGAGTGAAATCGATGGGACTCTATTTTTTTACGCGCACAACTAAAACGCTGATATGAGCGCTACTCCAATAACTGCCATCGCTACTCCAACATACTGTACCGTGCGCAGACGTTCATGAAGATATTTAAATGCCAACAACGCTGTGGCAACGGGATAAAGCGAGCCTAGAACCATTGCAACTGAAATTGAACCCGAGTTGCAAGCAATGCCAAGAAGTAAATTTGCTAGAAAATCTGAGACGCCCATAAATGCAAGTCGTGGAAATTCATTTTTAGTAAAGCCACCAGTGCTTCGAAAGCGAATTGCGATAGCAATCGTGACTCCAACCGTTGCTGCACGCATCGTCACCATGGTCATCAACGCACTTGATTGAGATCCGATTGCGATAAAGGTGAGCGCGGTTCCAAATCCAAAAGCGGCACCTAGCGCAAGTAGTAACGGGCGAATTGAGAACCCTTGTGAGATTTCAGGGCCACTTGTAAAAAAAGCACCACCTAAAGCAAGGATAACTCCCATTGATGTGATGATCGAGAGTCTTTCCCCGTGCCACAATGCATAGCTAAGTGGAATCACCGCACTCAATGCGCTGATGGGGGAAACGACTCCCATTCGCCCAGATGCAAGACCGGCATATAAACACATCAAGCCGAAGTAACCTAAAAAACCGGCACAGATTCCAGGAATTAGATATCCATTACTACCAAAGGCTTGGGCGCCAGATGTATCGAAAAAAATCAGCAAGCTAAGCCCAAATATCAGACCAATAATCTGCGAGAGGCCAAGTACGGCGATAGGTGCGTGCTTCTTGCTCAGACGCCCACCTTCAAAGTCGGCGCTACCCCATAAAATACTTGAGATTAACGCTAATAATGAGGCCATAGCGATAAGGCTACCGCCCTGCCTCCCGAGATTGAGAAGCTTAATTCCTTACTCTTGGAGAATGGATGCGCGCGGCTTCGAGGAGTTAGTCCACCTTCTCCGAACATTTACTCCGCGATCTGAGATCATCCTTGAAGAAGTTCCGGCGCCACAAAAACTAGCAAAATTCGCCTTTGCTTTTTCTGCCGATGTCAGTAATGGATTACTAGGAGAAAGTGAAGATGAAATCGCATCTGGACGATTTGTTTTACTTCATGAACCCGGTGGTCAAGATTCTTGGGAGGGTGAGTTCCGATGCGTAACTTTTATTCGCGCCGACGTTGACTCCATCATGCAAGAAGATCCACTCTTACCTGAGGTGGGATGGAACTGGTTTTTACAATCCTTAGACGGTAGTGGATGTGAACTTGCCGCACCCAGTGGAACCATCACTCGTGTTGCAAGTGCCTCCTTTGGAAAACTCTCGCCCCGAAATGATGAGTCAGAGATTGAGATTCGCGTCTCGTGGACACCTATTATTTCTCAACCGAGCAATCTCTTAGATCACATCGCCGGTTGGTGCACTTTGATCTCTGAAGTTGCCGGATTGCAAGTGATTCCGCTTGGCGTTTCTGCAATAACTGCAACTAGGCACCGTTAGTTATTTAATGGAAGATCTCAATCAAGCAGTTCCACTGCTGAGCCCTGCAGGTGGAACTCCGGCCGTGATCGAGACTGAGGCCGCCCTTGAAGCGGCAATCAAAGAACTTTCGCTAGGTACTGGTCCTTTTGCGGTAGATGCCGAACGAGCTTCAGGTTTTCGATATAGCGCTCGAGCCTATTTGATTCAAATCAAACGACATAGAGGCGGGTTACATTTAATCGATCCCATTGCCTTTGGCCCCCATCATCGACTACTTCTTGAATTAAACTCTCTTCTCAATAGCGATGAAGTCATACTCCATGCCAGTACGCAAGACTTACCCTGCCTTCGCGAAATTGGAATCAATCCGGTGAGTCTTTTTGATACTGAACTCGGTGGTCGAATTGCCGGTCTTGCGCGCGTTGGTCTTGGCCCACTTTTAGAGTCCCTTATGGGCGTATCACTTGCCAAAGAGCACAGTGCTGCCGATTGGTCCAAGCGTCCATTGCCGCAAGAGTGGTTGACTTATGCCGCACTTGACGTGGAACTTCTAATTCAACTTCGTGATGCTATACATGAAATTCTACTTTCAAGTGGAAAGCTGGAGTGGGCCAAACAAGAGTTTGCTTCAATTCTTGCAGCAGCACCCCCACCACCGCGAATTGATCCGTGGCGTCGAACATCTGGAATGCACAAGATAAAACGCCAAGATCAGCTGGCCATAATTCGAGAGTTATGGCGCACACGAGATCAGTTAGCATCAGCAAAAGATATTGCAGGAGGGAAACTTCTCAACGACTCAGCGATTATCGAACTTGCCTTGAAGGCACCAACAACGAAAAGAGATTTTGAAAAGATACTTCGTCCCTTAGGCCTGCGAGCGCAGTGGGTAGAAAACTCAGCTTCCTGGCTCGGAGCAATTGAACGTGCGGTTGCATTGCCGCAAGAGCAGTGGCCAGCAGTACGAACCAACGCCGATACTTTGCCCCCTGTCAAAGTATGGAGAGATAAGTTTCCAGAAAAATATGCGCCATACACACATGCACGCAAAGCTATTGAAAATATTTCTGCGCTTTATTTAATTCCAGTAGAAAACCTGATCTCCCCGGAAATCCTCCGCCGTATCGCTTGGTCCCCACCCGCCCAATCCACCGTGATCGGCGATGAAGCGGCGGTGCGCTCGCTCCTTCATACCTTGGGTGCCCGTGCATGGCAGATTGATCTAGTGGCCAGCGCCATTGCCGATGCCCTCCTTGAATCTGAGCCTTTGGTTATTGCCGAACCTGTGGCAGAGGGCACAGTCGAGGATAAGTGATTTACGCAACGAAAGAGTTGCGTATATAGCCCCGTTGCCTTAGATTTTCCTCATGTTAAATTCATTCGTTATCGCCCTGCGTGAGGGGCTTGAAGCCTCGCTCATCGTTGGAATTCTGATTGCCTACATCACCAAGATTGGCAAGAGCCATCTTCGCTCCTACATCTGGAGTGGTACGGCGATAGCAGTGGTTGCTAGTGGAGCGTTAGGTGCATTTCTAACCTTTACCTCGGCCGAATTAACGCCGACAGGGGGAGAGCTATTTGCCGGTTTGACCTCGTTTTTGGCGGTTGGCGTTGTGACGTGGATGGTCTTTTGGATGAAACGCACCTCGCGCCATCTGCGAAAAGAGTTAGCCGGCAAAGTTGATAAGGCGATGAGCGCCGGCCCACTTGCCCTCGCAGGCGCTGCATTTTTAGCCGTCGTTCGCGAAGGTCTTGAAACTTCACTCTTTGTCTACTCAAACTTTAAGAGCACAGCCGACCCACTGAGTTCGGCAGTTGGCTTAGTGGCCGGCTTTGGCGTTGCAATCGCGCTGGGATATTTAATTTTCAAAAGCTCTATTAAATTGGATCTCGCCAAATTTTTCAGATTTACCGGTATTGCCCTCATCATCGTTGCCGCCGGCGTCCTTTCATACGGTGTTCATGAGTTCCAAGAGTTAGGTTTTTTGCCTGGCCCAGATGCATTTGTTTGGGATGTCACTTCTTTGATTTCTAAGGACTCCCTATTCGGTGGAGTTCTAGCCGGAACCATTGGCTTCGATACAACCACCTCGTGGTTACAACTTGGGGTTTATATCTCATACTTAATCGCAGTTCTCGTCCCCTATCTGGCCAAAGAGCCAAAGCGAGCGCTTATAAAGGTATAGAGCCGCGCTGTCATAAAATCTTACTGACGGGTAACATTGTCTGTACACCGCTCAGTAAAGGATCCCCTTATGTCGCGTTCAGTTGTGCTAGTCGATGCAGTCCGTACTCCCTTTGGTAAGGCCGGCAGTTTATATGCAGGTACTAGAGCCGATGATCTTATGGTCCGCGCAATTCGGGGTCTACTCGATCGCAATCCACTCGTTGATCGCGCGAATATCGATGATGTCTCCATCGCTGCTACAACACAGACTGGTGATCAAGGAATGAACATTGGGCGAAGCGCCGCGCTCTTATCAGGTCTTCCCGTAACCGTTCCTGGTTACTCTATTGATCGTTGGTGTGCGGGCGCATTAACTGCGGTGACAACAATCGCTGGCGCAATCGCAATGGGTGTCAATGAGATTGCAATTGCCGGTGGCGTCGAGCATATGGGCAATCATCCAATCGGTGATGGCTTAGATCCAAATCCGCGTTTTCTAGCCGAGCGAATCGTGGATCAAGATGCATTGGCTATGGGTGCAACGGCTGAGCGTCTACATGATCGCTATCCAAGCATTACAAAAGAGCGCGCCGATTTATTTGCTTTCAATTCGCAGTTGAAAACTGCAAAGGCCTATGCTGATGGAATTATTCAAAAGGATTTAATTCCAACAGCTGCGCGAAATGCCGACATTGGTTGGGGTATCGCAACCGTTGATGAGCCACCTCGACCAACAACAACTCTTGAAGGCTTAGCTGGATTGAAAACTCCTTTTCGACCTGCAGGTCGAGTTACTGCAGGAAACTCATCAGGATTAAATGATGGTGCAACTGCCGCGCTGATGGCAAGTGAAGAAAAAGCAATCGAACTTGGATTAACTATTAAGGCGCGCCTTGTGACATATGCCTTTGCCGGCGTCGAGCCTGAAGTTATGGGATATGGACCAGTTCCCGCCACAATAAAAGCCCTCAAACAAGCGGGATTAACGATCGCCGATATCGGCCTTTTTGAGATTAATGAAGCCTTTGCCGTTCAAGTCTTGGCATTCTTAGAGTATTTTGGAATCGCCGACGACGATGTGCGTGTGAATCCAGTGGGTGGCGCAATTGCGGTAGGACACCCATTGGCCTCTTCGGGAATTCGCTTAATGCTCAACTTAGCGCGCGGTTTCGAACGCCATCCCGAAGTGCGTTATGGAATCACGACAATGTGCATTGGTCTGGGAATGGGCGGCACAGTAATTTGGGAAAATCCACACTTTGAAGGAGCGGTAAATTAAATGAGCATTGATATTAAACTTCCAGAAGGTGCACCAGATGAAGTTGTAACGCAAGCTTATGTGCGCGATGTTGATCTAACTGCCTTTGGTTCGAGCGGCGTGATGGCATTAATTACTTTAGATAATGGGCAGGATCACAATCGTCCTAATACTTTCGGTCCAGCATCGCTGCAATCACTTAATGCTGCAATAACCAAGGCCATCGAAGGCAAACCTAAGGCAATCGCAATTACTGGAAAGCCATTTATATTTGCCGCAGGTGCTGATCTTTCAGCTCTTGCATTCATTCAAAGGCGCGAAGAGTCACTTGCAATCGGAAAATTAGGCCACGATGTTTTTCGTCGCTTAGATGAGTGTGGCATCCCCACCTTTGCATTTGTTAATGGACTGGCTCTTGGTGGCGGCCTTGAAGTCGCCCTCCACTGCAACTTTCGAACCCTTGCCAGCACCGCCTTTACTGCACTGCCAGAAGTATTTTTAGGTTTGGTTCCAGGATGGGGTGGGGCAACGATTCTGCCTAAACTTATTGGTCCAGAGCGAGCCGTGCAGGTGATCATGCTGAATGCTCTCAATAACAATACGATGATGAAAGCGAGCGATGCACTCAAACTCGGAGTTGTGGACGCAGTATTTGAACCCGCAGATTTTCTTGAACGCTCAATAGCATTTTCGGCATCGGTCCTAAAGGGTGATATTTCAATTGTTCGCACCGATTACACCAATGATCCAGGTTGGGATAGCGCCCTCGCGGTAGGTCGCGCTGCCGCACTCAAGAAATACGGTGGCGCCGAAATTGCAGCACCTATCGCCGCTCTCGAACTCATCGCAGCAGCTAAGAGCAATACCCGCGGATCTGGATTTGATGCCGAAGAGATAGCGCTCGCAGATTTAACATTAAGTGATCCACTTCGTGCATCGTTGTATGCATTCAATCTCATTCAAAAAAAGCGTAAAAAAGTAGAAGGCGCGCCAAAACCTGCGCTAGCTCGCAAAGTTTCCAAAGTAGGCGTTGTCGGGGCTGGTTTAATGGCCTCACAGTTAGCCCTGTTGTTGCTTCGCAATCTCAAATGCCCCGTCGTTATGACCGATATTGATCAAGAGCGGGCGGACAAGGGTGTCGCCTGGGTCAAGAATGAATTGACAAAGGCCGTTGAAAAAAAGCGAATGAGCGCGGAATCAGCAAGCCGTTTGGAACTTCTTATTTCAGGTTCGGCCGATCAGCACATCTTTGCTGGGTGCGATTTTATCATCGAGGCAATCTTTGAAGAGCTCTCACTTAAGCAGGAACTCTTTAAGAAGTTAGAAACTATTGTCTCGCCAGAATGCGTACTTGCGACCAATACTTCATCTCTGTCCGTTGAAAAAATGAGTCAAGGTTTGAAAAATCCTGAACGTGTTGTCGGTTTTCACTTCTTTAATCCAGTTGCCATCATGCCCTTGCTAGAGGTTGCGCGAACCAGCACAACCGATGATGCAACAACTGCAACGGCAATCGCTGTAGGCAAAGAGCTTAAAAAGACGATAATCATCTGTAAAGATGCGCCAGGTTTTGTAGTCAACCGATTATTAACGCGTTTCATGGGAGAGATAACCGATGCCGTTGACGAAGGAACATCTCCGGCCATCGCCGATAGTGCCATGAGCTCGATTGGATTTCCAATGTCGCCGTTTCAACTTCTGGATCTCGTTGGCCCTGGTGTTGGACTTCATGTATCGAAGGTTCTTCATGATAATTTGGGGCCTCGCTATCGAATCTCTCCTACGATGCAAGCCATGGTTGATCAAGGCATTCGAAATTTCTATGTCAAAAGTGATGATGGAGTAGTCGTTGCAAACCCTGCCGTGCTTGCGTTAATCCCAAAAGGTGATTCACCATCGACACCCGAACAAGTTCGAACCCGTGCATTAAGCGCCCTTGCAATCGAGGCGC
This sequence comes from Actinomycetes bacterium, assembly GCA_043745325.1. Classification (GTDB taxonomy): domain Bacteria; phylum Actinomycetota; class Actinomycetes; order Nanopelagicales; family Nanopelagicaceae; genus Planktophila. Next base: position 5,005 of record JAYTTL010000114.1, on the reverse strand, counting down.
GAATGATGCTTGATGAAGGCGTTGTTGCAACTGCGGCAGAGATTGACCTGTGCATGTTACTCGGCGCAGGTTGGCCTATGCATCTTGGTGGAATTCTGCCGTATCTCGATCGAGAGGGAATTAGCGACTCGGTGTGCGGTTCACGTTTTCATCCGCCTGGGGTTGCATCTCTTGCCTAAAACTACTGCTCCATTCGACGATGCTCCGTGCGACGTGTTGAGCGGTAATTCCAAGGTCGGTAAGAATTTCACTTCGCTTTGAATGTTCTAAAAACTCTAAAGGCATGCCGATAGAGTGAAGTGGGACGTTAACTCCTGCATCTCGAAACATTTCAGAGATGGAGCTTGCGATACCGCCATGTCGAATTCCATCTTCAATAACAACAACACTGTGAAATCTCTCGGCCATCGAAATAAGCGATTGCGGGAGTGGCTTAACCCATCGAAGATCGATGACCGTTACTCCTACACCTTCGCGATATGCCTGCGATGCGGCTTCCACGGCCAAAGCTGCCATTGCTCCGACGCTAATCATTAAAACATCGGCGCTCTCTCCACGATACAAAACATCTATTCCATTTCGGCGCTCAAAGGCAGGAATATCCTCATGTACCGCGCCTTTAGGAAAACGCAGCATGGATGGGGCGTTCTCGATTTTTATCGCTTCGCCCAAGAGTTCGCGCAACCTGGCGCCATCGCGCGGTGCACCAACATGAATCGATGGAATAATCCCCGTCAAGGCTAAATCCCAAATGCCATGATGCGATGGACCATCATCGCCCGTGATGCCTGCGCGATCTAATACAAAAGTCACTCCGGCCTTGTGAAGGGCTACATCTAATAAGAGCTGGTCAAAGGCGCGATTGAGAAAAGTTGAATACATCGCCACCACTGGATGTAGGCCAGCAAAAGCCATCCCCGCAGCGCTCGTAACGGCGTGTTGCTCGGCGATGCCAACATCGATGGTGCGCTCAGGAAACTCCTTCGCAAACTCATCCAGACCCGTTGGGCCAAGCATCGCTGCAGTAACGGCAACGATATCGCTTCTCTGTTTACCAATGTTTACGAGTTCAGCGGCAAAGATTTTTGTCCATGTGGTTCCACCTTTGGATAATGGCTCGCCAGTTTCAGGGTCAACGATTCCAACGGCATGAAATTTTTCAGCCTCATCGGCTACTGCCGGTTTATGGCCTCTACCCTTTTCAGTGATTGCATGAACCAAAATTGGTGCGCCATACTCTTTGGCTTGTTGCAAGGCGCGCTCCATTGCTCCTATGTCATGACCATCAATCGGTCCCATATATTTTAAGCCAAGATCTTCAAACATTCCTTGAGGTGCAACGATATCTTTGAGCCCTTTTTTTATACCGTGTAAAGTGTCATAAATGGGAGCTCCAACGACTGGAGTTTTATGCAAAACATCCTTGCCCCAATCAAGAAACTTTTCATATCCACTCGTTACACGAAGAGTTGAGAGATAGGTTGCAACTCCACCAATTGTCGGTGAATAAGAACGTTCGTTATCATTGATAACGATAATTAAATTCCGCTTCTTTGCAGTGGCGATATTGTTGAGCGCCTCCCAAGACATTCCACCTGTTAATGCACCATCACCTACAACTACTACAACACTGCGGTCTTCTTGGCCTTGTAGGGCAAACCCTCGAGAAATTCCATCGCCCCATGAAAGCGCAGTGGATGCATGCGAGTTTTCAATGACATCATGAATACTCTCGCCTCGATTTGGGTAGCCTGAGATTCCGCCACGTTGTCGTAGTTGATCGAAACTTGTTGCGCGACCCGTCAATATTTTATGAACGTACGATTGATGTCCCGTATCGAAGAGAATGACATCCTTAGGTGAGGCAAAGACGCGATGAATTGCAATTGTTAGCTCGACCACGCCTAAATTCGGACCTAAATGCCCGCCAGTTTTAGAGACTTTTTCAATGAGAAGGCTGCGGATCTCGTTACTGAGTTCAATGAGTTGAGAAACGCTCAGGCCAGCTAAATCTGCGGGAGATTCAATCGAACGTAGCATGCCGATATTTTAGATGCTTACTTCGATAAGAGCGAGCGCAATACATACTGCATGATGCCGCCGTGGCGATAATAATCTGCCTCGCCCGGGGTATCAATGCGAACTTTGGCACTAAAACGTGTATCCCCCGCAATTACAGTGAGCTCTTTTGGAACCCCACCTGAATTAAGCGCAGTAATCCCTGTAATTGAAAATACTTCACTTCCATTGAGCCCGAGGGTTTTTGCGCTTTCACCCTCTCTATATTCAAGGGGAAGCACGCCCATTCCGATTAAGTTAGATCGATGAATTCGCTCAAAACTCTCGGCTATCACGGCGCGCACACCAAGAAGGGCCGTTCCTTTGGCGGCCCAATCCCGCGATGAACCTGAGCCATAATCTTTACCCGCCAAAATAACGAGTGGCACACCAGCGTTTTGGTAGGCCATCGATGCATCGTAGATTGTTGACTGATCTTGATCGCTAAGGAAGTTACGCGTAAAGCCACCTTCAACGCCTTCTAGCAGTAGATTCTTTAGCCGAATATTTGCAAATGTTCCGCGAATCATGACTTCGTGATTTCCGCGACGAGATCCGTAGGAGTTAAAATCTTTACGATCGATGCCGTGGCTCGTTAAATATTCCCCAGCCGGTGAATCGGCCCGTATATTTCCAGCTGGTGAGATGTGATCCGTTGTTATTGAATCCCCCAGCATCGCCAGCACTCGCGCATTGAAGATGTCAGTGACAGGCGCAGGATTTTTCGGCATACCGTCAAAGTAGGGCGGTTTACGGACATAGGTCGACTCTGGATCCCAGTCAAATGTCTTTCCACTAGGTGTGTCCAAGGCTTTCCAACGGTAATCGCCATCAAAGACGGTTGCGTAGTCTTTTGTAAACATCTCCGATGAAATTGAACTCTCCATTACCGACGCAATCTCTTGTTCAGTCGGCCAAATGTCTCGGAGGTACACGGGATTGCCTTCTTGATCATCGCCCAAAGAATCCTTTTCAAAATCATGGGCCATCGTGCCGGCAATCGCGTAGGCAACAACTAAGGGAGGAGAAGCCAAGTAGTTCATCTTTACATCTGGACTGATACGACCCTCAAAGTTTCGATTCCCTGAAAGAACCGCAGCGACGGACAAGTCTGCTTCATTAATAGCTTTGCTAATTGCAACAGGCAGCGGGCCAGAGTTTCCGATACATGTAACGCAACCATAGCCAACAAGGTGGAAACCTAAAGCTTGCATATATTGAGTCAAATCTGCGCGGTCGTAATAATCCGTGACGACTTTTGAACCAGGTGCCAGAGTTGTTTTAACCCAAGGCTTTGATTTTAGAGATTTTTCCACGGCCTTTTTAGCAAGCAAGGCCGCAGCAATCATTACGGATGGATTAGACGTATTTGTGCAAGATGTAATTGAGGCGATGACAACATCACCATTCTTTACGCGAGTATCACCAGCGATGACTTCATCGAGGAGTGTTTTTTCAGAGAAATAACTTGGAAGAATAGTTTCGAAGGCCGATTTTGAATTACTCAGTGAGATGCGATCTTGAGGACGCTTGGGTCCTGCGATTGATGGGACGACCGTTGATAAATCGAGCTCGATGACCTGTGAAAAGCGCGGTGCCGCCAATGGATCGTGCCAAAGACCCTGAACCTTGGCGAATTTTTCGACTAAGGCGATGTGATCTTCACTTCGACCCGTAAGACGTAAATAATGTAATACTTCTTCATCAATGGGGAAAATCGCGCAGGTCGAACCATATTCAGGGCTCATATTTCCGATAGTCACGCGATTTGCCATTGAAACAGCTTCAACACCTGGACCAAAGAACTCAACGAATTTTCCAACCACTCCACGTGTGCGCAAAATTTCAGTAATCGTCAGCGCCAAATCGGTCGCGGTAGTGCCCAAGGGAAGTTGCTGAGTAAGTTTGAAGCCCACGACACGAGGAATCAACATTGAAACGGGTTGACCTAGTAGCGCAGCCTCGGCTTCAATTCCACCGACACCCCACCCTAAAACTCCAAGACCATTGACCATCGTGGTGTGGGAATCTGTGCCAACAACAGTGTCTGGATATGCCCGAAGAAGGCCATCAACTTCACGCGTCATCACAACTCGGGCTAAATACTCAATATTGACTTGATGAACAATGCCCGTTCCTGGTGGCACAACTTTGAATTCGTCAAAAGCGCTTTGTCCCCAACGCAGGAATCGATAACGCTCCTGATTGCGCTCATACTCAATATCGGTATTTTGCTCAAAGGCATCTTTGGTGCCAAAGACATCGGCAATAACGGAGTGATCGATGACTAACTCGGCAGGAGCAAGGGGGTTTACTTTCGAGGCATCTCCCCCTAAATCTAGAATTGCTTGGCGCATTGTGGCAAGGTCGACGATGCAAGGAACTCCAGTGAAATCCTGCATCAATACACGTGAGGGAGTGAATTGAATTTCAATCTCTGGCTCAGCCCTTGGATCCCAATGTGCTAAAGCTTGGATGTGCGCGGCAGTGATATTTGCACCATCTTCGGTGCGCAGAAGATTTTCAAGGAGGATTTTTAGTGAGAAAGGAAGATCGTGGGCTCCATCTATGGCAGATATATCAAATATTTCAAAACTCTTGCCCGCAACTTCTAGATTCTTCTTTGCGTTAAAAGAGTTTTTGCTCATTATCTGCCTCTCCAGCTAACTAAATGCCCAAGTGCTCATAATACCTAAGTGGGCAGGTACAGCGCAACACATTCAATGTGGTGCGTCATTGGAAAGAGATCAAATGCCCTTATTTTTGCGAGCGAATAACCCATGTGCAAAAAATAGGCACTATCGCGTGCAAGGGATGCTGGATCACATGAAATATACACAACCGATCTTGGTCTCAATTTTACTATACCTGCTACTACGCTTTTGCCTGCGCCTTCGCGTGGCGGATCAAGCACAACAACATCTGCGTGTGAAATTCGTAATAGGTA
>JAYTTL010000113.1:0-1964 GCA_043745325.1 Actinomycetes bacterium | reverse complement strand
CTGGGATGAAGTAGCTACTCGGTTTTTTTAGCCTTGGCTTTGCCCGTTGCCGATTTTTTAGCGGTTTTCTTCACGCCTCCTTTTTTAACAACGTTCTTAGTAAGCGTTGGGGCGGTATCGCCTTTTTTTGTTGGGCTCTTTTTCTTTGGTGATGCCGCCTTTTTGCGAGATTTTTTAGGCGATGGGCCGTTTTCAGCCTCCCAAGCACGCCGGCCAGCAAGTAACTCTAGGCCGCGCTCAAGCGTCATGCCTTCGGCGGTATCTCCGCGTCGCAGCGTCGCATTAGTCTCGCCATCGGTGACATACATGCCGAAACGGCCATCTTTAATAATCAACGGTTTTTGCGTGGTTGGATCAAAACCGAGCTCTTTAACTGGCGGCTTTGTTACACCGCGGCGGCGCTCTTTAGGCTTTGAATAGATCTCAATCGCCTCATCCAAAGTCAATGAGAATAACTGCTCTTCTGAACTCAGTGTTCGGCTATCGACACCGGCCCTTAAATATGGACCGTAGCGACCGTTTTGCACGGTTATGACATCTCCAGCGGCGTTTGAACCGAGGGTACGGGGAAGGGATAAGAGTTGCAGTGCATCCTCATATGTCACCGTGTCTAGCGTCATTGTCGAAAGAAGTGATGCGGTTTTAGCTCTAGGCGTGTCGGCTTTTTTCCGTTTCTTTTTCCCAGATGCAGTGAGCTCAGGTTCTACAACTGGAAGTACTTCGGTTATGTAAGGCCCAAAGCGCCCGCTCTTTGCGATTACCGGAAAGCCAGTCTCTGGATCTATTCCTAATTCGCGCTCTCCCGATGGAGCTTCTAAAAGTTCAATCGCTTTTGCAAGAGTTAACTCATCGGGGGCAAGAGATTCGGGGATGTTTGCTAACTTTCGTTCTTCATCGGGAAGGTTTTGTTGTAGGTAAGCCCCGAATCGACCAACTCGAATTTCGATAGTGTCGGATAAATTCATTGTGTTCGTTGCGCGCGCATCGATAACGCCAAGGTCCGCGGATAATTCATTTAAGCCCGGTTGGCCATCGACTCCGTAAAAGAAATCGCGCAACCAATCAACTCGGCTCGCCTCTCCACTTGCGATCTTGTCTAAATCCTCTTCCATGCTGGCAGTAAATTCATAATCGACAAGTTTTGTAAAATGGGTTTCGAGCAGACCTGTCACTGAAAATGCCAAGAAGGTTGGCACTAACGCACGTCCGCGTTTATACACATAACCGCGATCTTGAACTGTTTGGATAATCGATGCAAATGTTGATGGCCGGCCAATGCCAAGTTCTTCTAATTTTTTAACCAGCGTTGGCTCGGTGTAGCGTGCGGGTGGCTTCGTTTCGTGGCCTTCGCAGGTGTATTCATTAACCTTTACGCTTTGTCCAAGAACCATAGCCGGCAAGCGCTTATCTGAAATCTCTTCATCTTTATTATCCTCGGTTGCAACCTCATCGTAGGCCGCTAAGAAACCTGCAAAAGTGATAACCGAACCATTGGCGCGAAAAATAGTTGGGACGCCATCATGTGTTCGAGCATCAAAGTCCACGCGCATCTGTAACTTCTTAGCATCGGCCATTTGGGATGCGACGGTGCGCTTCCAGATTAAGTCATAGAGTGCAAACTCATCGCGAGATAACTCTGGTGCTAATTCTCCTGGGGTTTTAAATCTCTCTCCAGCTGGGCGAATTGCTTCGTGTGCCTCTTGGGCATTCTTGGTTTTACCAAGGTATGTGCGCGGCGCATCTGCAACATGATCGGCGCCGTATAAAGATTTTGCGGCTTTGCGTGCAGCCTCGATTGCTTGGCCAGATAAGTTAACGCTATCGGTACGCATATACGTGATGTTGCCGTTTTCATATAAGCGTTGGGCGATTCGCATCGTTATCTGTGCGCCCCAACCAAGCCGGCTTCCCGCATCTTGCTGCATGGTTGATGTTGTAAATGGTGGTTTTGGACGTTCGGTACG
>JAYTTL010000112.1:0-7183 GCA_043745325.1 Actinomycetes bacterium | reverse complement strand
TGAGTTGGAATTTGGACGCTATCTGTTAAACACTATTGTCCTAGTCTTAATTGGCTTTGTTGGATTGTTTTTTATGGCCATGGCAGGTTATGCCTTCGCGAAGTTTGAATTTCGTGGCAAAGGGCCGATGTTTTTTCTTGTCCTAACCACGATGATGATTCCCGTCCAAGTAACCATGATTCCGACGTACCTCATTCTTAACGGTCTCAATCTCACCAATACTCTAGTTGGTATCGCAGTACCAACATTGGTAAGTGGCTTCAACATCTTTTTATTTCGACAATTCATGTCGACTCTGCCTTCGGAGATTTTTGATGCTTCTAAATTAGACGGTGCCGGAGAGTGGCGGACCTTTTGGGCAATCGTAATTCCAATGTCGAAACCAATTCTAGCCGTTCAAGCCGTTCTTACATTTATTACTGGATGGAATAGTTTTCTCTGGCCTTTGATTATCGCTAATGACCAGGATCTCTATACACTCTCAGTTGGCCTCTCACTCCTTAATAAACAAATCTCAATCAACCCCTCGCTCCAGATGGCGGCAGCCTCGCTCATGGTTCTTCCTATCCTTTTCGTTTTCATCATTTTTCAACGTTATATCGTCCAGGGCTTTGCGCTCTCTGGGTTGAAATAACGCGTCATGAAAGTTGGAGATATTTCAATGAGCTCGAAAATCCCTCAAAGTTCACGGCCCGCTAATTTATCTGGTTTTGTACGCGCCAAAGATGCCCGACTTGTAGATGCAAACGGTGATTATATTCTGCTGCGCGGAGTTGGACTTGGGAATTGGTTACTGCCAGAGGGTTATATGTGGAAATTTGGTCCTGGTGCAGAATCGCCACGAGAAATTGAGTCCCTGGTTTCAAAGCTCTTAGGAGAGGAGTCCGCTAAAGTTTTTTGGAATGATTTTCGTGATCTATTTATAAGCGAAGCAGAGATTGAAATGATTGCCGAAAGCGGTTTCAATCATGTGAGATTACCGATAAATTCACGCGCCATCATGGACGAAGAAGGATTGCCCATAGAGGCAGGTTTTAAATTAATTGACCGCATCATCGCGTGGTGTCGAAAGTACAACTTGTGGGTATTGCTGGATTTACATGGAGCGCCAGGCGGTCAGACAGGAACCAACATCGATGACTCACCCAACAACAGGCCCGAGTTATTTATGGAACGTCGTTACTGGGATCAGACTCTCGAGATCTGGCGTCTCTTGGCTACTCGCTACGCCAAGGAGACAGTGGTACTTGGATACGACTTACTCAATGAACCACTTCCGAATGAGTGGCAGTATCAATATTCTGACGAACTTAAAACGCTTTACCGAGAGCTGACTTCGGTTATTCGTGCGGTTGATACCGACCATCTCATCGTCTACGAAGGCACGCATTGGTCAACTAATTGGGAGATTTTTACTGAAGTTTGGGATGAGAATTCGTTACTCCAGTTTCATAAATACTGGTCCGCACCCGACACGGCAAGTATTCAAAAATTTCTTGACGTCCGTGACCGGATCGGTCTTCCGATTTACATGGGTGAGGGTGGAGAGAACAATCTTGAGTGGATTTACACAGCATTCCGCCTCTATGAAAACTTTGATGTCGGTTGGAATTTCTGGCCCTGGAAAAAAATTGATACTAAAACCTCACCGCTCTCGGTGAATGCTCCAACTGGCTGGGAGGAGATTCGCAATTTTGCTCATGGAGGAGCAATGCCCTCAAAAGAGAGAGCAAAATCGATCTTTGATGAGTTACTCATTAACTTTCGATTCGAGAACTGCAAGTGGCGAGGTGAAGTTGTGAGCGCAATGATGGCTCAGAACCCCACAGTGATTCCAGCTTGGGGCTTTGGGTTTAAAGGATTTGGCGAGTCCTATTCAACGAAAAAATCTAATCCATTGGAAGGGATGCGCGCGCAGGATTCTGTAACCATAGAGTCCCTATGCCCGGGTTCGCGAGAAGGCTTTAACTTTGAGCAAAGCGATGGGCGTGAGTACACCCAGGCCGAGGAGCTTGTTGTGCGATTGAATCAGGATGAGTGGCTAGAGTACGAAGTGAGCTCAACGACCGAACTCGACAGGCTCTCCATTCAAACGAGCGATGGCGATTCATCTCTCCTTACACTCACAGCGAGTGAGCGTGGTTTCAGGGTAACTGCACAAAAACCGGTTGGCCTAATAAGAATTCGATTAACATAGCACCTCCTCGTGGGTGGTTGGATGAGCTTCTGTTGAGTAAAGCTTTCAGGAACTCATTTTTGAGAACTCATCCTAATTTTGCTCTAAGGCTCAGCCCCTGCTACCCTCTAGCCATCTGCTAGACCTTCTATTTTGGTCAGAAACACATCAGATATTTCAACACTTAATCCACGGTTTAATGGGTTTTACATACAAACCCGTAGACCAATAGCGAAAAGAAACAGATGACAACAACACAAGAGCCAGTGCGTTCACAAAGTCCCGAGCTTGCAGCAATGACACTTCCTAAGTTAAAGGTTGTGGCCACGCAATTAGGCGTTGATGGCGCAGCAAAAATGAAGAAAGATGCTCTAGTCGAAGCGATTGCCGATTTACAGGCCAAAAATCGCGAAGCGGCAAAGGCAGAGCGCGAAGCGCGCCGGGAAGCTCGCAATACTCGTAAGAAGGAGAGTAAACCCACATCCAGCAACACCCAAGAATCAGACGATGACTCAGATGATGATTCACCATCTAATGTCAACGATCGAGGAAACCGTAACGAACGCAATCGTGGGCGAGATCGAAACCGTGACCGCAATACTCGTGAGCGTGCACCACGTGAAGAGCGCGAACCAGTATTGAGTGACGATGATATTTTAGTTCCCGTCAGTGGTTTACTCGACATTCTTGATAGTTACGGCTTTATTCGGACATCTGGTTATTTGCCTGGCCCTAATGATGTTTATGTAACTTTGCAGCAAGTGCGTCGAAATGGACTTCGCAAAGGTGACGTTGTCACAGGCCAAGTTCGCCAAGTGCGCGAAGGTGAGCGCAAAGATAAGTTCAATGCCCTCATTACCCTTGAAAGCGTTAACGGCATGAGTCCAGATGAGGCGCGCAACCGAGTTGAATTCGGCAAATTGACGCCGCTATATCCGCAAGAGCGTTTGCGTCTTGAGACCGAAGCTCATGTGTTAACCACGCGAGTTATTGATTTGATTTCTCCGATTGGTAAAGGCCAGCGCGGACTCATTGTTTCGCCCCCTAAAGCCGGTAAGACGATGGTTTTGCAGGCAATTGCTAATGCGATTACAACAAATAACCCCGAGTGTCACTTGATGGTTGTTCTAGTTGATGAACGTCCTGAAGAAGTAACTGACATGCAGCGCAGCGTTAAAGGTGAAGTTATCGCTTCAACCTTTGATCGTCCAGCCGATGATCACACAACAATTGCAGAGCTCGCCATTGAGCGCGCCAAACGTCTTGTCGAACTAGGTCACGACGTTGTTGTTCTTCTAGATTCGATTACGCGCCTAGGTCGTGCATATAACATTTCTGCACCTGCATCTGGTCGTATTCTCTCTGGCGGTGTTGATTCAGCTGCTTTGTATCCACCAAAGAAATTCTTTGGTGCCGCTCGTAACATAGAAGATGGTGGATCATTAACGATTCTTGCAACCGCGCTTGTTGATACAGGTTCGCGCATGGACGAGGTTATCTTCGAAGAGTTCAAAGGCACTGGAAATATGGAGTTAATTTTGGATCGTCGACTTGCTGATAAGCGAATTTTTCCAGCGGTTAACGTCGTTGCATCGGGTACACGTAAAGAAGAAATCCTTATGGGTTCTGAAGAACTCAATATCGTCTGGAAACTTCGTCGTGTGCTCCATGCACTTGAACCCCAAGCCGCACTTGAACTTCTTCTGGAAAAGATGAAGGGCACAAAGTCCAACGTCGAATTCTTGATGCAGATTCAGAAGACTACTTCTGGACCTGATGACAGCAAGTAATTAGGCGTAAATTTCATAAAAGTAGCGCTTTGGCCTACTCTTATCTACGTTAACCAATCCGCTTGGTTCACTTGCTTTCTTAAAAAAGAGAGTAGGACCCAGGCATAAAATTAGGGAAATTCACATGAAACCAGAGATTCATCCAGAGTATAAAGAGACCCAAGTTACATGTGGCTGCGGCGAGAAGTTTGTTACTCGCTCAACAGTTGCAAGTGGCTCAATCTACGTCGAAGTCTGTTCGGTATGCCACCCCTTTTATACCGGCAAGCAGCGCATTCTTGATACTGGTGGTCGTGTGGCTAAGTTCGAAGAGCGCTTTGGAAAGCTCGCCAATAAAGAGAATGACGCGAAATCCACGACGACTAAGTAGCTTTTTAAAGAGACCGCATCGCAGCCTTAACGGTTGCGCTCGCGGTTTTTTTATCTCCTTTGCACTTCGTATGACGAGACTCTAAAAGATAAGGAGGAGTTAATTGGTTAACGATCGATTTGCTTCGGCCCACGAAATGGTTCGTGAATACGCCGAGATTGAGTCGGCAATGGCCGATCCCAAGATTCATGATGACCAAGCAAATGCCCGCAAACTTGGCCGCCGTTATGCCCAATTAGGTCCCGTTGTTGCCGGTTTTAAAGCTTGGAAATCGGCAGAAGATGATGTGTTAGCGGCTAAAGAGTTAGCCCACGTTGATATCGACTTTGCAGTGGAAATTCCGGGATTGGAGGAAGTTGCCTCGCGCGCGGCACAGAAGTTAGAAGAGCTGTTACTTCCGCGCGATCCAAATGATGATCGTGATGTTATTTTGGAGGTTAAAGCAGGTGCAGGTGGAGATGAATCGGCGATTTTTGCCGGAGATTTACTGCGCATGTACATGCGATATGCCGAACGACATAACTGGAAAGTTGAAATAATCGATGCGACTGAAAGTGAAATGGGTGGTTATAAAGATATTTCAGTAGGGGTTAAATCTAAAGGAAGTTCGGCTCCTGGTGAATCCCCTTATGCGCGACTCAAATTTGAGGGTGGTGTGCACCGGGTGCAGCGCGTTCCTGAGACTGAGAGTCAAGGACGTATTCATACATCCGCTGCCGGAGTGTTAATTTTGCCTGAGGCCGAAGAGGTCGATGTTGAATTAAATATGAACGATGTACGTGTAGACGTGTTTCGCTCATCAGGTCCTGGCGGACAATCAGTGAATACAACCGACTCTGCGGTTCGGTTGACCCACGTTCCAACGGGCATTGTTGTCTCCTGCCAAAATGAGAAGAGCCAACTTCAAAATAAGGAGTCGGCACTTCGCATCCTTCGTGCACGTCTATTAGCCGCAGCTCAAGAGGCTCAAGAGGCCGCGGCTTCGGCCGAACGCAAAAGCCAAGTGCGTACCGTAGATAGATCAGAGCGAATTCGTACATATAACTATCCGGAAAATCGAATTAGCGATCACCGTGTTAACTACAAATCAAATAATTTGGATGCGGTCTTAAATGGCGATCTCGATGACATGATTCAAGCCCTCATCGATGCCGATAAAGCGGCTCGTTTAGCGAACACGAATTAAATCTACGTGGATATTAAGGCGATTCTGCGAGTAGCGAAGTCTCAGTTAGAGCAATCTGGAATCACTCAAACGGATGCCGAGCAACTTTTGGCTCACGTGCTGGGTCTGTCCCGAATGGATCTCCATAATGTGGTTCTCGTTGAAACGATGCTGAGCGCAGTTAGTGATACCGACATCATTGAAGAGCAGTTTTTTGCGTTGTTGGATCGACGCATCAATCATGAACCATTGCAATACATCATGGGTGTTGCACCCTTTCGTTATTTGGCGATTGAAGTCGGTCCAGGAGTTTTAGTACCTCGACCGGAATCTGAGCTCTTAGTAGATGCGGTGTTAGCGCATATTAAGAATCTGCCATCACCCGTTAGCGTCATTGATCTAGGCGCTGGCTCAGGCGCACTGGCCTTAGCAATAGCAACTGAGGCACCCGAAAGCCGTGTGATTGCCGTCGAAAAATCACCAGAGGCATTGAACTGGCTCAAGCGAAACGTCTCGGTTATTGCCCAGAATGTGCGCGTGGTTGAGGGTGACGTTGTAGATGTTTTGCCGGGTGTTAAATGCGATGTTGTCATTGCTAATCCACCTTACATTCCAAATACATGGCAACTTCCCCGTGATGTCGTTGCATTTGAACCGCACGTGGCGTTGTTTGGTGGAGTGACAGGAATGGAACTTCCAAAATTATTTATCGAAGCCGCGGCTAGATTGTTGAAACCAGCCGGAGTTTTAGTCATTGAACATGCCGAAAATCAAGGCATTGCAATTGCAACCGAATTAGCCGTAGATTTTGAAGATATTGCACTCCACGATGACCTCCTTGGTCGTCCCCGTTGGTCAAGTGCTGTGAGGAGGTAGTTATGGCTAAAACAATTGATTTAAAAAAAGGTGAACTCAACAACCATGTTAAAAAAGCGATAAAAGCTATCTCTGATGGATATATCATCGCTATTCCACTTGAGCATAGTTATGTATTTGCATGTGATGCATTCAAGGAGGATGCGGTACGTCAGATGCATGAGTTGCGGGGAGATCCCTTATTTACCGCAGCACAAGTCTTGGTAGGCAGTTTAAAAACCGCCCAAGGAGTTGTGCGCGAGATTACGCCAGAAATCGCAGCCTTAATGAAAAAGTTCTGGCCAGGAATGTTATCGATGAATCTACGTCCGCAAATGGGATTGAGTTGGGATTTAGGTGATGCCAATCAACTGGATCGAATCAGCATTCGTGTTCCTAGAAATAAATTTGCAAAAGCATTATTGACGAAAAGTGGACCATTGGCCGTTGCAAGCGGCGCACGCGTGGGACGTCCATCCCCTAAAGCCTTAAGCGATATCGTTGTTCTAGACTCAGATTTGGCTTTGAGGTTCAATAATGGCGCGCTTCGCAAAGGTCCAATCACAACCGTTGTCGAGGCCGATGAAACCGGCGTTCGCGTCTTACGTATCGGGGCAATCACATTACAAGAGATTCAAAGTATCGTCCCGGGGGCCACTGGACTATAAGCCTTGAACTCCTTGGCTATAAGATTGCGGCATGTCTACTTTTTATGGTCCCGATTTTGATGCATTAACCCGACAAGATCCAGTGATTGCTGGTGTTTTATTATCTGAGCTCAAGCGACAACAAACTAATCTGCAGCTCATTGCATCGGAGAACTTCAC
>JAYTTL010000111.1:0-1974 GCA_043745325.1 Actinomycetes bacterium | reverse complement strand
TAATTTGTCTCGCATTTTTTTCTTTCTTTTATAAAAAATAAAGTCTTTGGGCTATTTCGTCTAGTTGCTCTATCAATTCTATTGGCCAATTGGATGGATCAGGCATGACCTGCTTAGCATCTGGCTCCCCAAACAAAGGGATAAAAAGCGTACACGCCCGTTGCCGCTTCATTTCTCGGGCCGCACACTCTTTAAAAAACTTTGCGCCTTCAAAATCCTTGGATGTCCCACATTCTTTTTGATAATTCAGAAAAATTTCTCGGTCCAAGATAGCCGTCTTGCGCCATTCTCTCAACATTTGACCGTGTTGTGGGTGCGGCGTTCTATAAAAAATGCTATTACGCTTAAATTCATAATGAGGGAGCGACGGATGGTTGCATTTTATGACCCTATTCATTTTTTGGTGAGTTTCTTTCGGAGATCATCGTCTTCGATGACGATAGCCGAGGTCTCTGTATGGATCAAGTTGAATGTTTCGAATTTAAATGAATCATAGAACACCGTGAGAAAAATGATCCATCTCGTAGAATTAAAATCGTAGGTTATATCGTACATCAGCGGTTTGAACCGCTTCTCGTTAGTAGAAGTTTCAAAAAACTCTTTGAGTTTGGCGCGGGGAACTTCATTATTCTTTTCGAGGACTAGTTCATCGAGAAGATGGCGAAGCTCCATCTTATGTTTGATGATATCGGTATCACGTTGGACAATCGCGTTGGACTCAGGAAAATCGTCGGCACCCGCAATTAAAGGCATAACAAAACACAAATATAAAACAATTGTAATCAAATATCGAACCATCTATCTAACTTAAACTCCCTGTAATTTGGATTGAGCCGACCAGTCATTGTGGGATATCCGCGCATATGACCGAGAATGCGAGTCTTTCCTAAAATATAATCGACATTGAAATGTGTATGGCCATGGACCCAGTGTGAAATATTGGGGTTGGCTTTGATGATCTTGTCCATGTTCGAGGCATAGCCGAAGTTTAGAACATCGTTCTTGTATTGTGGATCGATACTTTTCAGCGACGGGCAATGATGTGTCATCACAACAAAAGACTTATCGTCTTTTAATTGTTCGAGAAGCCATTCCTTGGACTGATGATGAAGCTCGCTCGCATGGTAGGTCGTGAATGGTGCCCCATGATAATTACATTGATAGAAATCATTCATCCCCCGACCGACCCATTTATGTGTGTCGGAGTCGTTTTTGTTCATGTCCGTCCATAACGTACATGCCAAAAGATCAATTTTGTCGGTCAATGGAACTCGATCATTTTCTAGCGCTACGATATTTTCATGACCGCGTTCTTTCAGAAATTTATTGAGACAATCTTTGCCCGCAGTAACTTCTCCGTACTTGTAATGTTCATGATTGCCGCCAATCAGATATACCTTCTTAAAACCTTTCACGGCTTCGAGGAAATTGACAAAACGGGCCTTGGATTTCATGGATGACGAGTCGGTGCGGCGTTCCTGTAGAGAAATAGTAGGAATCGTATCACCTGCGACCAGTAGGATTTCGTCTGCGTTTGCTACGATTTCAGGAGCTGGGGACTTTTTATCGAGAGGAAATCCCGAGAACTCTAGATGTATGTCACTGGCGTATCTAATTTTCATAAAATTGACTGTCCTTTTACGAGGTCTCGATTTTTCCGGTCGCGTGTCCCTTTTTAATTTCTTTTAAAAGAGAGCGAAATTCGTTGTCCGGTTTAGGAATTCGCCCGCTGGTAATGGTTATGCGAGATGACCAGCCGAGTATGAGGTCGGGATTTTGAGACAGGTGACGCTGAACGTCTTCATAATTATGAAAAAACTCTTCGGTGCTGTTTCCACTTTTTGTATTTTCTAAAATATACATGGGCATGGTTTATTTGGTTCCGTTACCGTTCCAGTATTTATCGGCGTTTTGCATGGCCATTTGAATATTACGAATCCCTACCGGATTTTGCGAATGTACTTTCCAGTTCAT
>JAYTTL010000110.1:0-1981 GCA_043745325.1 Actinomycetes bacterium | reverse complement strand
GGGATTAACGGCTCAATGCCAACTGAGCGCGTGGAGAAAAATAAATGAAAACGAAAAAAGTCATGACCGTAGCTAGCGATGAAGAAAATGTCCGTCTGACAATTTTTGACGGAGTCATACCGCTAGGTGAGGCGGGTGACCGCTTGTTAGAATTAGCCCTGGCGCAACACCACAGGCTAGACAGTTTAGCAAAAATAACGGCCATTGCATGTGACAAGCTCGAAGCCATCCACACACAGACCTTGATGCCTTGGCCCATCCGTTGGTGGCGCTACTGGAGAAAAAATAAATGGAATTAATAACGCGGGATATAACGAATTGTTTTTAGGAGTTTCTTGTGAATAATGCCGAACTCATTTCTAAAACTGTGCCTGTCGGTAAAATTGGACACGTCTCGACCGCCGACTATGTGTCCTTCGTTGCTCGTATCAGCAATCCCGACAATCAGGAGAATTTCGCCACGGCGGAAAAACTTCTTAAATATCTATTAAAAAAATCTCATTGGTCGCCGTTCCAAATGATCGACATGACCTTTGAAATCCAAACAACTCGCGATATCGGACGGCAAATACTGCGACATAGGTCTTTCGAATTTCAAGAATTTTGTGTTGGAAAAGACACCCGAATTACGATGGCAGGTAACAATGGACCTCGACAAGTTACGATTGAATGTCTTTATAAAAGATGGGTTGGCCCATATAAAGAGAGATCACATTGGATTGCTAAAGTGTATGATGAACAGAAAAAATGTTTTGTAAAGAGAGAAATCCTTGAAGTATTTGATACTGGCATCAAATCGTTGTATCAAATAACCCTTGAGGGAGATAAACATTTACAGTGCACTAAAGATCATAAAATTTATACACAAGAAGGGTTCAAAAGACTAGAGGATATAACGCTCCATGATTATATTGCAGTCAATGGTATCCCAAACCACCAAACTAAAGATTGGTTAGAAAAGACAAAAAAGTTATGTATAGAAAATAAGACGGGTATGTTTGGAATGGGGGACATCGCGGGCGTAAAACCTGTGACGATTTCAAAATGGTTGCGCAAACATGGTCTCCAATTTACAAAAAACGAAGTTGCTCAGTATTGCCCAATTTGGAATAAAGGGCTTCCGAGAGAAAAACAACCTGGATATCGAAAATTTCGTAGTGTTCAAACTAGATTAAAACAGTCCCGAAGTGCAAAAAAAGGTGAGGACTCAAATCTTTTTAAAAACGGCCAATATAGCATAGAAAATTTGCCATGGAGGCTTAGAGTAGCGAATTGGTGCAAAGGTGCTCAAAATTCTCTTTTAGAGAAACAAAATTATACTTGTCCCGAAAGTGGAAATACGATTGACTATCTTTCAAGCGAAGTTGATCATATTCTTCCTGTTTATTCACATCCTTGGTTAGCTTTTGAAGAAACCAATCTTCAAGTATTATCAAAAGAGGCTCATAAGAAAAAAACTATGCGCGAGCGCTTTGAATTAACACAAACTATAGGGTATAAAAAGATCAAGGATATAAAATACATCGGGGAAAATCAAACATACGATTTACAGATCGATCATAAAGACCATAACTATATTGCTAATGGCATTGTTACACATAATTCCCAAAGGTATTCCGAAGTCCAAAAGGATTTTGTGTGGCGGGAGTGTCGACTCCAAGACCCCAAGAACAGGCAAGCCAGCCTTGTATCAGAGGACATCGAAACCAACGAAAAATGGGTGGCCGTCATGAAGGAGGTCATCGATACTAGCGGAAATGCTTATAAAACAGCTCTACAGATGAACGTCGCCAAGGAACAAGCGCGAGCATTACTTCCTGAGGGTTTAACCCCCACAATCATGTACATGAAGGGCTCGTTACGGTCCTGGTTTCATTACTGTTTGACCCGTTGCAATCCTGGCACACAATCAGAACACCGCGAGATTGCCGTCATGGTTTGGCGCGCCATTCAGGCAGAAATTCCGATTTTTGAAAAGATC
>JAYTTL010000109.1:0-1988 GCA_043745325.1 Actinomycetes bacterium | reverse complement strand
ATCGCGGCAATATCTCCGTAAGGCACATGTTTAACGCCCTTTAATAAAGGTAGAAAAGCTTCGCGTTTTGAAGGCTGACCCGTTAATGAGAGTGCTCCCATAGTGCGTCCATGAAATGCGCCTTGGGCAGCAACGACACGATAGCGACCAGTTAGACGTGAAAGTTTGAGTGCAGCTTCGTTGGCCTCAGCCCCAGATTGGGCGAAAAATACCTTTGCACCTGCATCTCCCGTGAAGTTTTTTAACTTTTCGGCCAAGTTGAGAGCGTTTGGATGGGCATAAAAATTACTGACATGGCCGAGAGTACTTATCTGGTGAGTAACGGCCGAAACTATAGCTGGATGTGCATGTCCCAAAATATTTGTTGCAATGCCACCGAGAAAATCTAAATACTTTTTTCCATCAGCATCATAGACAACTAAACCTTTACCTTTGACGAGGGCGATTGATGGTGCGCCATAGTTATTTTGTATCGATGCCGACCACCTATCCACGCTCTCTTTGTTCTTCATGCAATCACCAGAGTTCCGCCATGGCCAGCTAAGGCTTCTTCAAAACTAGTTGGATCTCGTCCGTCGATAATACGTACCGCTTTAGCTCCTTGGGCAATTGCATTTAAAACCGCTTGCACTTTTGGCGCCATCCCATCGGTAAATGTTGATGCAAGAGATTCAAGTTCGTTCGCCGAGATAACATCTATCAATGAATCTTTATTGGGCCAATTGCGATAAATCCCGGCAACATCGGTCATGATGATTAGAACACTTGACTCAAAGGCACCTGCCAATGCAGCTGCAGCTAAATCAGCGTTGAGATTTAACCCGCCATCGCCTGATTCATTGGCAGAAATTGGTGCGACTACAGGAACTAATCCATCGTTTAGAAGTGATTGAATCTGGGCGGTGTGCACGGATACAACCTCGCCCACCAGCCCAAGGTCAACTGGGCTGCCATCGATGAGTGTGCTTTTTTTTCGTGAAATAAATGTGGGTAGTTCGCGCCCGGAGATTGCATTGGCATTAACTCCACGAGTAACAAGATTGTCTGCAAGTTGAGTTCCAACTTCTTTAGTCAAAACCCGTTCTACGATAGTGAAAATCTCGGGAGAGGTATACCTATAACCACCGATGAACACACTTTCGATTCCGGCCATGGTTAATGCCGCATTGATGTGAGGTCCTCCGCCATGAACAACTACAATTTTTTCGCCTCTTGCGATTCCGGTCGAAATAGCGTTGGCGAAGTTGCCATTTTCATCGTCCATCGCATGTCCACCGAACTTAACGATGATCATGTTGAGTAGGCCGAGTTTTCATGGACGTATCCAAGCGATAAATCATTGGTCAAAATAACAGCGCTAGCGTGACCTATATTCATGTTGATCTCAATTCTTACCAAGCGATCGGAGAAATTTACAAGAGTTTTATCCACATCGGCTGCGCTATTAGTGCAGACGGCAACGCCGTTAAGGGTTACATCAATTTTGTTTGGATCCATTTCGGCATCGGCCGTGCCAACAGCTGCCATAATTCGGCCCCAATTGGGGTCTCCTCCAAAAATTGCGGCTTTGAGCAGGTTATTTCGGGCACATGCACGACCAATTGTGACCGCATCATTCTCACTTGCTGCATTCATTACTTTAATTTCCACAGTTTTAGTAGAGCCTTCGGCATCGGCAATGAGTTGAGCGCACAGAGATTCGCAGACATACATGAGAAGCTCTTCTAACTCGTGTTCACTAATTGAAATACCTGATGCACCAGATGACATTAAGAGCACCGTATCGTTAGTAGACATACAGCCATCAGAATCAATTCGATTGAACGTGCGATTGGTTGTACGTGCAAATATCTCCTGCGCATTATGTGAAATAATCGCATCGGTCATAATCACTGACAACATGGTTGCGAGCCCCGGCGCTAGCATTCCAGCACCCTTAGCGATTCCGGATACTTCTACCCCGAACTTATGTGTGGTACATATTTTTG
>JAYTTL010000108.1:0-1994 GCA_043745325.1 Actinomycetes bacterium | reverse complement strand
CTTTGCAGGCAGATTTAGCTCACATACAAGTTCGCCAAAATGAAGACGTCCGAAAGATTTCGGCTTGGGTCGCCTTAGCGGCGGGACCTACCATGATTGCTGGAATTTATGGCATGAACTTTAAGTTTATGCCCGAACTCAATTGGAAATTTGGTTATCCAATAGTACTAACAGCAATTATCTCTCTCAGCGGATTATTATTGTATAAGTTTCGAAAAGCCGATTGGCTGTAAGTAACTTAACTCAACGTGGTTGTAAGTAAACTAACCTGAGTTTCAACTTCGCTATCAGCGCCATGGTGACCGACCATTAAACTCTCTTTATCAACTCGCTTCGGATCAATTAACACAGTCCCACCTTGTGCAATAGCAATGACTTCGCCCATGCGATCAAAAGAATCTGATGTAACCACTTCGCCAAAGAGTTGGCTTGTTATTGCTCGTTCTCGGGTATAAACATCACATCGCTCACCAAGATACTCTTGCCAGAGGCTGGCGACTTCGCTTCTGGCTATAGGGCTATCCAGATTAGGATTTAAATATAGGTGTCGCGCACGTGGCTCCCCTGCAATGACGGCAATGTTTTCATGTAAAGGATTGTCTTTGCCAATCACTATTTTCTCATCAACGTTAATCATTCCATGATCGGATGTCAGCCAGATACGGGTGCCTTGTGGCACCTCTCGCATAAGATTTGCCAGCATTTGATCAATCATGATGAGTACTGCTAACCATTTTTCACTACCAACTCCATCACTGTGACCGGCAACATCTAAATTATTCATGTACAGGTATACAAATGATGGAGTTTTTCGAAGTGCATCTTTCGTCTGGGAGATTAATTCAGAAACAACGTTTGCACCTCGATATTGTGCGCCGCGAAAAACTGCGCGGGTAAAACCACTATTCTCATATCGTTTTGCGGCTACATGTGAAACTTGAATACCTTGTTCTACCGCACGTTCAAATAGAGTGGGTATCGGTTGCCAAATATTCGGATCTACGCGTTCATCCCATTTAAGCGCATTGAGTATTCTTCCGCCACTTCGCGGAACTTGAATTGTGTAACCCAACATCCCATGCACGCCGGGCAAAGTTCCTGTAGTTAATGTTGCAAGACTCGTCGCTGTTGTTGATGGAAATGCCGTCGTGACTGTTGCGTGTCGGGTGAGTCGTGCAATGGTCGGTATGTAATTTACATATGTCTCTAATGTGTCGGCTCCCAAGCCATCAATGAGGAAAAGTATTTCTCGTCCCATTGGGCTTGCTCCAGCGTCAATATGATCTTCGGCAGTAGTAAGTCCTAGGGATGAAAAAATTGAAGGAGCTATCTGCGATAAATGCACGTGCGTATCTTCTCACCACATCCGCTAAGGTTGTACTTATGAAAGGCGCGATTAAATACTCAACCGAAGTTTTAGCTGCCATTGATGCGGGCAAGCCAATCGTCGCCCTCGAGTCAACGATTATTAGCCATGGCCTACCGCGTCCTTCTAACTTGGAAGTGGCAATTGAGTGTGAAGTGATTATTCGTGCTCATGGTGCCACCCCTGCCACAATCGCATTGCTTGATGGAGTTGTGCATATTGGTCTTGAAGTCGATCAACTTCAAGCAATTGCCAATCGCGATGATATTTCTAAGGCATCGATACGAGATTTGGCGATTATTGTCGCCACAGGCAAAAGCGCGGCCACAACGGTTGCGGCAACCGCGCATATTGCAGCAATTGCTGGAATTAAACTCTTTGCAACGGGTGGACTGGGCGGCGTACACCGCGGAGCACATGAGTCATTCGATGAATCTGCCGACTTAACTGCGCTCTCACAATTGGACATGACCGTTGTCTGCGCCGGTGTTAAATCAATCTTGGATGTCCATGCAACCCTTGAGCGACTTGAAACCCTTGCTATTGGTCTTGTTGGATATAAGACTCATCGCTTTCCAGGTTTTTACTTGACCGATTCAGGTTTTGATCTTGAACATCGAGTCGATAG
>JAYTTL010000107.1:0-1996 GCA_043745325.1 Actinomycetes bacterium | reverse complement strand
CCACCATCAATTGGACCGATGCCATTGCAATCATGGCGCCTATCCATGGAATATCAAGTACGGTGCGCAGGCCTTCGCGCAATTCAGTCATAAATGCCTCTTGCGGTTTTTTGTTGGCATTCATATCTTCTTTGATTTTGGCAAGAAATATGGTTCCTGCGGAAAATGCGATTGCCGTAAATAAAAACGTTAGTCGCCCACCAATTAAAAAGACCGACACGCCACCAATTCCAGGACCAATTATCGTTGCAGTTTTTACGACGATTCCACGAGCAACATTTCCTGCCGGTAGTTTCTCATCTGGTAAGAGAGAAGGCATTATTGCGCCGGAAGATGCCGAACCGAATGCATCTCCAATTCCCATGAGAAAAACGGCAAGTGCTAATAAAATATGAGGAAGCTTCGGGGCTGATACAAAGACCATCGCAAAGACAATGATTGCACGCGATAAATCGGCGACAATCATTACCTGCTTACGCGGCAACCGATCAGACCACACTCCTGCAAAGGGCGCAAAGAGCACTCCAGATAAAACACGTGCGGCAAGGATTAAGCCAAGTGAGGTTGCCGTGCCACCTGCATCAAGAATGGTGACCGCAAGTGCGATGGGAAAAGCTGATGCTCCTAAAACAAAGATTGTGGTAGAAACCCAAAAGAGACGGTATCCCTTGTATGACCACAGGGAGCCCGCCTCAAATAGTTTCATGCATAGATTCTACTTAACTGGCTTGGCCTTACGAGATGCCAATACTTGATCAATGATTCCGTAGTCAACTGCTTCTGCAGCTGTCAGAATCTTGTCGCGTTCGATATCTTTTTCAATCTCTTTTGCAGATTTTACAACGTGGCGAGCAAGCAGCTCTTCTTGTAAGCGCGCGATGCGTGCAATCTCTTTAGCTTGAATCTCAACATCCGACGCCTGTCCGCCGCCTTCTGATGAAGGCTGGTGGATCAATATGCGCGAGTGCTCGAGTGCGTATCGCTTACCCTTTGCACCTCCTGCAAGGATTACTGCGGCGGCAGAGGCGGCCTGACCCAAACAGATGGTGCTGATATCTGGTCGAACAAACTGCATCGTGTCATAAATTGCAGTTAACGCCGTAAATGATCCACCTGGTGAGTTGATATAAATCATGATGTCGCGATCTGGATCCATTGACTCAAGTGTCAACAACTGCGCCATTACATCGTTTGCAACGGTGTCATCGATTGGCTGACCCAAAAAGATAATACGCTCTTCAAAAAGTTTGGTATATGGATCAAGTCGCTTAAATCCATAAGCGGTTTTTTCTTCAATGGTTGGAAGAACATAGCGTGCGCTAATTTCTTGAATATTTTTCATTACGCATTTCCTCCCGATACTTGGCCATCAGATGTTGCAATATGGTCGATAAAGCCATAAGCCTTGGCATCGACGGCGTTAAACCAATTATCGCGATCTGAATCGATGAGAATCTTTTCCAGAGTCTGACCCGTGTGCTTGGCATTTATTTCGGCCATCGTGTGCTTCGTTATCGCCATCTGCTCGGCTTGAATACGAATGTCGGTCGCAGTGCCACCGATGCCACCCAGTGGTTGGTGCATCAAGATGCGTGCATTAGGTGTCGCATATCGTTTGCCTGGTGCGCCAGATGTTAGTAAAAATTGGCCCATCGATGCTGCAATTCCCATTCCGACGGTTGCAATATCGTTTTTTACGTACTGCATGGTGTCGTAAATCGCCATACCAGCAGTTACCGAACCACCTGGAGAGTTAACATATAAATAAATATCCTTAGTTGAATCCTCAGCTGCGAGCAAAAGAATCTGTGCGCAGATGGCATTTGCCATATCGTCGCGAACTTCACCGGCAAGGAAGATGATGCGTTCACGGAGCAGGCGGTTATAAACCTGATCGTCTAAACCGATCATTCCCATACTTGATGAGCGAGCGTGAAGTTCGCCAGTTTTTGGCTTAAGAAAATCCACGGATGTTCCTTCCAGTTAGCAATTTTTT
>JAYTTL010000106.1:0-1997 GCA_043745325.1 Actinomycetes bacterium | reverse complement strand
CAGCTAAAGGTACATTTATTCTCAACTCAACAAAAGGAACTGTCTGTTCAACCATCAAGGTTAAAGGTCTAACAGATGTAGCTGCAGCTCATATCCACAAGGGCGCAACGGGTGTAGATGGCCCACCTGTGGTTACTTTCGATACGATGAAATTCGGCAGTGCAGCACAAGAGTGCGTCACGGTTGATAAAGCACTCATGTCAGATATCGCAATGAACCCCAGCATGTATTACTTCAACGTACACACCAAGGCTAATGCCTCAGGTGCAGTGCGCGGGCAATTAGGAAAGAAGAAGTAATTCGTTAAATCAAAGCAATTCATGGCAATTCATGAAAATGGGGTCGAGAAATCGGCCCCATTTTTACTCCTAAACAGGGTAGGCAAGAAAACACTTAGTATCAAAAGGTATTTCCTACCCTTCAAGTTGGCGAAGGAGAGTGAAGCTCATAAGTATGGATCCGCGTTATCTTTGAATTTGGGACCGCAAATTTAGGGAGTGAGTTCAATGCATATCGTCGACGTAGTTTTATCTCTAACTATTATTTATCTAAGGATTAATAATAGTAATTCCCGCACTTCGCGCCCCATCCATTGCCATTAACGCCTTTGGTGCGCTTTCGAGGGAGATCTTTCCAGCTATCAACCTCTCTGGATGAAGAAGACCGGATTCAATTTCACTCATCATCTTTGGATAATCTGCAGCTGCCATGCCATGTACTCCATGTACATGTAGTTCTCGACTGATGAGGACATGCATTGGAATCGTGGCG
Source organism: Actinomycetes bacterium (assembly GCA_043745325.1). Taxonomy (GTDB): domain Bacteria; phylum Actinomycetota; class Actinomycetes; order Nanopelagicales; family Nanopelagicaceae; genus Planktophila. The sequence continues at coordinate 1,226 of JAYTTL010000106.1, read as the reverse complement.
CGCTCCTTTATCGCAGGTGGCAAGAGTAATCCAATTTGCAAGTGGTGGCCACCCCGGCGTAGCGAACGGATGGCGGCATCTGCCGTTGGGATACTGCCGAGCGCATCGACGGTTATATCCACTCCCGAATCAGTTAAGTTTTTTATTTCATCAACCGGATCTTTACCGTGAGAATTTATAATAACGTCGGCACCCATTGTTAGTGCAATATCGAGCGCCTCATTGGATATATCTACTGCGATTACGTGTGCTCCGCGCGATTTAGCAATGATGATGGCGGCCAGACCAACTCCTCCACAACCAAAGATGGCAACGCTTTCACCAGTTTTAGGCGGGTGAATCAAAGCTAGCGCACGGTAGGAAGTTGCAAATCTACAACCTAGAGAAGCTGCGATATCAAAGGACATATTTTCTGGAATCGCCACTAGGTTGAAATCAGCGTTAGGTATTTGTACATACTCTGCAAAGGAGCCAGGACCGGCAAAACCAGGTTGCCACTGATCTCGACAGATTTGGGCATTAGAAGTCAAACACTCATGGCACTTTCCACAGCCACAAACAAAGGGGGTTGTTACACGATCGCCGATTTTAAAGTTCGAGACTGCGCTGCCTATTGCATGTATGGTGCCGGCAAACTCATGGCCAGGAGTATGTGGAAATACCGTGATGTCCGTGTCATGCCCCATCCATGAATGCCAATCACTGCGGCAAAGCCCAGTGGCCTCCACTTTGATTACTACTTGATCAGATCTGGCAGCGATGGGAATTGCTAAGTTTGTGATGTGGGGAATTTTACCAAAACCATCAAAAACGAGCGCGCGCATTGTTAAATCGTAATACTTTAATTTATTTCTCTCAATCATGTGAATGGGAACCGCTTGTGACAAGAAACAAAACATGGAATTAATTGAACAAACCAAAATTCCCTCTTGACAATCGGATTAATTTCCCTCACTATTTTACGAATTGGCTGGTGACGTCTACCGGGGGATTTGAACCCTCATAAACGCACCTTGAAGGAGGCCACAGTGAATACATGGCGTAAGTGTCTTTTACTTGGCCCGCTAATGATTTCATTGCTCGCTTTTTCAAGTACAGAAATCGGAACTGCTGCCCCTGCAAGCCAATTGGCTCTACTGACTCAACCAAGTGGAGCAGTGACCGGTGTGGCTCTTGTTGTTCAACCGGTGGTTCAAGCCCTAGATTTAAGTGGTTCGGTTGACCTG
>JAYTTL010000105.1:0-2007 GCA_043745325.1 Actinomycetes bacterium | reverse complement strand
CGGGCTCAAGAAGTCGTCAAGCAGTTATCAGATTCAATTGAGAATTACGAAAAAATTGCGGCTAAATCAACGGCCGCTGGAAACACCAAAAAAGCCGCTGAATCCCTTGAATCTGCCGTTGCGCGCCGAGTTTGGCTAGCTGAGGCGGAAAAGAGTCTGGCGGAGTTTAGTTAATTAATTGTTTGTCGTTCGATAGACATCATAAACACCTTCGATATTTCTAACCGCACCAAGGACTGCATCTAGGTGTGTCGCATCCGCCATTTCAAAAGTAAAGCGTGAAAATGCGGTGCGGTCTTTAGAAGTACTCACCGATGCACTCAAGATATTTACATGCTGATCTGACAAAGTTCGTGTTACATCTGCAAGCAATGATGCACGATCTAATGCCTCTACCTGAATATTTACTAAGAAAATGGAGCCCGCCCCGGCTCTCCACCGCACTTTCACAATTCGATCATTTTGATTTGTAAAAAGATCATCGGCATTGATGCAATCGTTTCTATGAATTGAAACTCCACTTCCTTTGGTGATAAATCCAATAATCTCATCCCCCGGTACCGGAGTACAGCACCGTGCAAGCTTTACTAGTACATCGTCAGCTCCCTCAACATCAACTGCATTACTAGAGCGACGAGTACTTGGTAGGCGTGTCGGGAAGACATCCATAGTTGGTTCGGGATGCGAATCATCACCGCCTAATGCCGAAACAAGTTTTTCAATAATTGATGCTGCCGAAACATGGCCGTCTCCTACCGCAGAATACAGAGCATCAATGTCTGGATAACGCAGCTCATGAGCGAGTTCTAATAATGAGTGTCCCGCAAAAATTTTTTGAAGTGGCAAGCCGGCTTTGCGCATCTGGCGAGCAATGGACTCGCGTCCAGCATCAATTGCCTCTTCGCGTCGTTCTTTAGTAAACCAAGCCTTTATCTTTGATCTTGCACGTGGACTTTGAACAAAATTCAACCAATCACGACTAGGGCCGGCATGCTCACCCTTATTTGTTAGAATTTCTACTACATCGCCATTATTTAAACGAGATTCAAGTGGAACTAAGCGACCGTTAACTTTTGCGCCCGCGCAACGAATTCCAACATCGGTGTGGACTGAGAAAGCAAAGTCCACTGGAGTCGAGCCGCTAGGTAAGGCCACCACACTACCTTTTGGCGTAAAAACAAAGACTTCTGGTGAGCCTAAATCAAAGCGCAGCGCCTCCAAGAACTCAGAGGGATCTTCAGTCTCTTTTTGCCACTCATGCAACTGTCGAAGCCATAACATTTCGGGCAAACTTTCATTAGTTTCGCCTCCCTGCTTATATTTCCAGTGCGCCGCAATACCGAACTCAGCTCGTGCATGCATATCAAAAGTACGAATCTGAATTTCGATCGCTTTTCCAGTCGGCCCGATTACGGTTGTATGAAGTGATTGGTATAAGTTAAATTTAGGCATAGCTATGTAATCTTTAAAACGGCCCGGGACTGGACTCCACCTCGCATGGATAGAGCCTAAAACTGCATAGCAATCGCGAACGTCATCAACGAGTACCCGAATACCAACCAAATCGTAAATGTCATTGAACTCTCTGCCGCGAACAACCATCTTTTGGTAAACCGAGAAGAAATGTTTTTGACGACCACTTACGGTTGCATGAATCGCATCTTTAGCTAAATCGGCGACTACGATTCCCACGACTTGTTGGGTCAGTGAATCTCTAGAAGGTGATCGTTCGGCAACTAAACGCGAAATCTCTTCAAACTTCTTGGGTTCAAGAATTTCAAAGGATAAGTCTTCAAGCTCCCACTTAATGGCATTCATGCCGAGGCGGTGAGCAAGTGGAGCGTAAATATCTAGAGTCTCACGGGCTTTGTGTTCAGCGTTTTCAATTGAAACGAATTTCCACGTGCGTGCGTTATGTAATCTATCTGCAAGTTTTATTACGAGGACTCGAATATCTCGCGACATCGCAATGACCATTTTGCGTACCGTTTCAGCTTCGGCCGTCGG
>JAYTTL010000104.1:0-2011 GCA_043745325.1 Actinomycetes bacterium | reverse complement strand
CACACATCATAGTGAGAAGCTTTCGCTTCCTTAAGCACTCTTTCGTAGGCGACCTGGCAATACTCTGGATTGTTGTCAATTAGCACGCAGTCACGCTGCACGCTAAGCGCCGCTATTGCTGTGGTTCCACTGCCGGCGAATGGATCGATCACCAAACCGCCTGGGCGAGACAACATTTTAATAAAAAAAACTGGCAAATCGACAGGAAACGCCGCCGGGTGTCCTTTGTTCTTTGTTACGGGAGAAAACGTTAAAACATTTGTCGGTAACACCGTATCTTTTCCGACCCAGCGTGAGAGATCGCGTCCGAAACCACTATCATTTTCGGAGTTGTGTCTTTTTTTATCCCCCTCCCCTAAATTTTCCAACCTAGTTTTTGCCCATTTCCCGATTGGTATCCGAACAGCATCCTGATTCATATATGGGCGTTTGGACTTCGCGAGATGAAAACAATATTCCCACCCATCCCTAAGACGGGTCGGCCAATATCCAGGCATTGGGTTTGGTTTTTGCCAAATGTAATCTTCAATGCAATTCCACCCAAGGCCTACTAGTCGGTCTATGGTTTTCCAAACATAACGGTGTCTCACCCCATTCATCACCTTGTCCTTGATGTTGATGACAAGGCTTCCGTCTTCTTTTAGGCTGTTCCAGAATACCTCGTGAAATTGGACGAACCACTCATCATACTTATCGGGATGAATACTATCGTAATGGTTTCTACGAGAATCAGCGTAAGGTGGCGAGGTAACGATTAGATCAGCACAGTGCGAAAAGTCCTTCAACTTTGACCTGCTATCGGCTGCCAATATTAAACATACGCGTTTAGGATTCTTAAGCGGATTAACCATTTTTTTCTCCTGTTATAAACCGCAGAAATGCCGTCGCATTAATTGTTTCGTCATCATTAACCAGCCCAAGTTTGGAAAGTTGTTCTTTCAATAGGAAGGCGCACTCTGCACGATTCTGGAGCGTCCGAAAAGGAAGATAATCAGCGACGCGGCCGTATGCTAGCCCATAGACATCAATGGGACTTCGCCCACTTACGAAAGGGAACAAGAATCCCGGGCCCCAATACTCGCAGTTATTGGAATATGGCTGACCATGTTTATTGCCCTTAACTTTTCGATCTTCCTCATAATTCAATACCCGTCCGTTTGACGGAGTAGCTATGCCGAATACGCATAGATACGGCCGGTTGAGATTTTTGTCATTCTTGGCCAAATTTTCTAATTTAGCAATAGCGCCGCTGACATCTTGCCCGCCCACTGTGTCTCCCGATTTCTTCACTGACATGTATAGACGCAAACCTTTTTCAAATCCGGGCGTCTCGATTTCGGCGATCAAATCGCTTTCGTCGTAACCCCCAATGAACGAACTTGGCCAACGATTTTTGAGCAATTCCAATAGAAGCTGTTGGTAAAAAATCCCAATGCTCATACGATGTCGTTGCATTTCGTGGCTTACGGCATCAAGTTCAAAGATCTGCTCCGCCTTTAACTGGCCGACAAAATAAGAACTCAGAATGGGATCGCTGCGTTTTTTGAGGTGGTCAACACATCGTTTAACGAGTTGGTGAGGTGATTCATAATCTTTTTTTAGATTGCCCTTCTTGTCCTTCAAACATAGCTCAAACGCCTTGTCTATCGCATCATTTAACGTAGAGTCGGGAAATGGCATTGTCGGCCGCGGAAAGAGAGTAGTTTTCGCTCGGTTTTTCTCGTCTCGTGGGTATTCTTGTATTTTTGAAAGCTTAGCTGCCATTGATGCATTTAGATCAGGAGAAAGTAACCAAGTCGGATTGTAAACAAAATTCTGATAGTGAAGAGATACCAATAGAAAATTAACCAATTGCCAATCGGCATCGTAACTTTCGGATTAGGGTTTTAATCTCAGAAGTGAAACAAGAAATGGGGTGTACAATTTTTCAATTCTCGATGTTCCGAACTATGCCCAACCGCCTAGCCCAAGAAACCAGCCCTTACCTCCAGCAACACGCCGACAATCCGGT
>JAYTTL010000103.1:0-7349 GCA_043745325.1 Actinomycetes bacterium | reverse complement strand
ATATGTTTTCATCTACAACTATGTATGGTCAGGTTCGTCTTTATAATACTGGTTCTGCTCCCGCCACCGCCCCATCCTTAGTTCTGACCGAACTCTATATGTACGATCAGGATGTGAATAAAAACCGTGCATGGCCCATCACTTTGACCGGACAGGGCAAAAGTATGTTGTCGTACCCATCAACGGGCAATCCGACTGTTACTTGGTCCAACTCGGCGGAACCAACCTCAGCAACCCTTTCAAACACAGCGGCTGGCTATGCCACCCTGGGAGGTAAATTTCAGTTTGCTGCTGTTGCGGGAGCCGCCACCGATTATGCACTGTTCGCACTGCAACCTTCTTCTTTAACATCCCTCAATTTTGTTATGACAGGTATCACAATTGATACTTGGAACACGGGCGCGGCTGTCGCAACGACGCCAACCCTTTTGACCTGGGCTATTGGTAGCTCTTCGGCTGTCTCATTGGCCGTGACTAATCTACGCATAGGTTTAGGATCACAATCCTTGGCCGTAGGCGCGGCAATTGGAGCAAACGTCCCTCAAATAAACCAACAATTTATTACCCCTGTTTTCATCGCTAGTGGTCATTTTCTACAAATCATTTTACGTATGCCGATTGGTACTGCCACGGCCTCACAAGTCATTGCGGGAATGGTCAACATTCATGGTTTTTGGGAATAAATTTAAATAGGAAATTTTAATGGCAACTATTAACGATCCGACGACTGGCGGCAACGCAATGGCGGTTGATGCCTTTGGAGCTGGCACTGTCAAGATAGCTGACAATGCCGGTAATCCGGTTTCGGTAGTCTCGGACGCTGCTCCTACGACTGTAGCGGGTGTTGTGATGATGGGCATGAACGACCGTTCGTTATTGCCGGTACGGGTGGATCGTCTCGGAAACTTGGCGTCTGCTCTTCACAACCAGTTGTTGTCGGATAGTTTCGAAGGCACAACTATCAATCCTGATAGATACACCATCACCAACACCACAATGCTGGCGACCCAGGCTACCAACAGCGGCGTGTTATTCAATTCGGGTGCTATCACAACTATCACAACTGGCTATATGATGCAGTCTGCCAAACGATTTGCAAAGGTTCAAAGATCGCCTTTGGCGTTTCGGGCACGTGCGCGCTTAAATTTTGTCACCAACTCGATCATGGAATTGGGTTTCGCTGATGCCGCAACATTCAACGGCACCAACACAGTCGGGGCGTATTTTCAGGTCACCTCCGCAGGCGTTCTTCAGCCTGTCATGACTTTCAATTCGGTGGATACGACCGGAACCTCAATCACATTTTCCGCTTCCAACTACTATGTTTTTGATATTGTGTGTGATGACGACTGGGCGACTTTCACGGTTCAGGACACGTCAACTGGCCTGATTATCAACAAACAGATCATGAAAGTGCCGTTAACAGCCGCGCGTATGTTTTCTGCAACATCTCTGACCACTCAGGTTCGTTTGTATAATACGGGCTCAGCCCCCGCCCTTGCTCCGTCTTTAATTCTTACTGATCTTTATGTTTATGATTTAGATATAGCCAAAAATAGAGCGTGGCCACATGCTCTGGCTGCTCAAGGCAAGGGCATGATGGCTCTGCCTTCTACGGGAGCGCAGTTATGTCAGTGGACCAACTCTACTGAACCTTCGTCCGCCACACTTTCCAACACGGCTGCTGGCTATAGTACATATGGGGGCAAATTTCAGTTTGCAGCGCTAGGCGGAGTCACCACAGACTATGCGTTGTTTGCTGTGCAGATTCCGACGACGGCAAATTTTGTTGTAACAGGCATTACAATCGATACTTGGAACACGGGCGCTGCATCAGCTACTACCTCAACTCTACTCGAATGGGCAATCGGCGCGGGCGGCCTCGGTGTTTCGCTAGCGACGGCAACAATTAATCGAATGGGTATCGGGGCACAATCAATGCCAACAGGTACGGCTATTGGCGGCGCTCTTGCACAGATTGTCAAAAACTTTACGACCCCTATACATGTAGCGGGCGGACGTTTTCTGCATATTATTTTACGTATGCCGGTTGGTACCGCCACGGGCTCGCAGGTTATTGCTGGTCACGTCAACGTTGAAGGTTTTTGGGAATAAATGCGACTGTTTGTCACACAACAAAATACGAAACTCCGAAATGAGAATTAATGTCTAATATCAACGATCCAACTACGACTGCCAACAAGATGGCTGTAGATGCCTCAGGAGGCGGCACTGTCAAAATACTTGATAGTTCCGGCAATCCAGTTTCTGCAACATCAGACGCTGCTCCGACCACCGTTGGCGGCATTGTTGGAATGGGTATCAACGACCGTACCATGCTGCCGTTCCGCACGGATCGTCTTGGTAATATGGCATCTTCATATTTTAATCTACTTCTGGCCGATAGTTTTGAAACCAATTCCGGAAACAGTGACAGGTACACCACTCAGGCGGGCATGACAGTTTCTCAACAAACTACTAGTGGTTTGTTATTTAATAACGGCTTGTCTGTGCTGTCCAATAGTGGTTATTTACTCCAGTCTACCAAGAAATTTCAAAAAACTCTAAGAACGCCTTTAGGTTACCGCGTTCGGGCACGCTTAACCTACACTAATACAATAATGGAAATGGGCCTTAGTGAAAATATAGTGGGCAATACGACCACACACACATGTGGGGCATATTTTCAAGCCACAACTTCGGGGATTGTGCAGCCCGTTGTTACTTACAATTCTGTGGATGTCACGGGCACCGCTATTACAATTGATCCCACTAACTTTTATATTTTTGACATTCTTATTGATGATGCGGCGGTAACATTTACAGTCCAGGACACTTCTACTGGTCTAATTATCAATAAGCAGACCATAAAAACGCCATTGACAACTCCCCGTATGTTTTCGGCAATAGCCTTGACTGCCATGGTTCGTCTTTGGAATGTGCCTCCTGGGCCGCTTGCCGCCTGTCAGCTTACTATGACTGATTTATGTGTCTATGAATTAGATGCAAATAAAAATAGAGCATGGAACTACTTTTCTGCCGCAAATTCTAAAGGAACAATACAACATCCTGTGACGGGTTCGCAATTGCAAACATGGACAAACTCGCTTGACCTGGGCGCTGCGGCGCTTTCCAACACGGCTGCTGGTTATGGCACGTATGGCGGAAAATATTTGTTCAACGCGCCCGCAGGTAATGTTACTGATTATGCTTTGTTTGCTATAAACGTTCCTGCATTGTTTAATCTTTTTATAACAGGAATTACCATTGACGCGCGGGTGCTCGGGGCGGCGTCGGCCACTACCCCTACATTATTATTATGGGGAATAGGTACAGGCAGCACGGCAGTTTCGCTGGCAACGGCAACACTCAATCGGTTTGCCATTGGCACGCACTCCATACCCGTAGGTACTGCAATAGGAACTGCTATGCCTCCGTTGGTCAAAAATTTCACAACTCCCATTCATGCCGTACCCGCTCGATTTTTTCATATCATTTTACGGGTACCCGTTGGGACTGCCACGGCTTCACAAACTATCGGTGGTATTGTCAGCGTTGAAGGTTACTGGGAATAATTTTAAAGGAGATAAATAAAAAAATGATGGGAGGTGATTTTGGCTCAAGAGCCGAAGCTCTGACTATTTTCAAAGTTCTGGCTATCGGTCTGACCGTAGGTATGGCCATAGCCGTTGGTGCCTACCTTCTCGCAATCTACCTTATAGGAGTTTAAAAATGAAAGATTTTAAAGACCCAGTGTTTCTGTCGGGTAGTCATCTGGATGGCCCGCTAGATGGTGCTAAATGGAAAGCTGATACGGAAAAAGAGATTAAGGATGATGACGGCGAGACTTATGTTTTCCGTCGAATCGGCCTGAGCAATCAGGCTGTCTATTGTGGCACCAAAGCCCAGTGTGAAGCGACCAAAGCCACTGTCGCAGAAATCAAGACTGATGTTGACAAGCTTTTGGAGGCTCTGAAGACAGCGCTAAATAAGTAAAAGAAATTTAGGGATAGGGAACTAAATTGAGTTTTAAAGAATTCCAAGTCAAAAGTGGCCTGCGTATCGGGGATGACTATTTTATTCCCAAAACCCAAAATATCACGAGACGTAACGGCGGGTTTGAAGTCTGGCAACGAGGACAACATCTAAGCGTTGCGGCTTCTACAACTGCGTATACCGCTGATGGCTGGTATCTCCAGACCGGCGCAACCCAGGCATCCACTGTCGATGCTGTGGCTGGATTATCCCCCCGCTCGTTAAATTCTGCAAAAATTACCCGCACAACGGGTCAAACAGGCGTTACCTCCTATCGTTTCGCGTATCCGATTTACGAAGAAGAACTAGTTCATTTATTAAACTCTTCGGCTGTTTTAAAATTTAATATCAAAGGCGGCGATGGATACAATCCTGCTGCAACAGTAACAGCCAAACTCAATGTTGGTCAGGGTTTTGCGAAGCGTTCGGTGCTCGGAGGTTATACCAACGAAACCGAATTGGTATCTCAGGACATAACGTTGTCTCCAAACGTCCAGACGGTTAAAACGTCCGTTTTAAAAAACGGCAAATGGATTGCAAGAAGTTATCCTCTGGATAATAGCTGGAATAGCATCGCTTACGGCAATGGTATTTTTGTAGCTGTTGCTAGCTCTGGTACGGCCACTCGTATCATGACAAGTTATGACGGTATTCTTTGGACAACCCGAACAAATCCTGTCGATAATTTTTGGACTTCGGTTTGCTTCGGTAACGGAACATTTGTTGCCGTTGCTAATGGTGGCACCACGGGCACCCTTGTGATGACCAGTCCTGATGGGGTCACCTGGACATCTCGAACATCTGCGGCTGATAATCAATGGAGATCAGTTACTTACGGCAACGGGGTGTTCGTAGCTGTTGCGAACTCTGGTACAGGTAATCGTGTTATGACGAGCCCAACAGGCGTGACCTGGACCATTCGTACATCTGCGGCTGATAATGATTGGCATGGGGTTACTTATGGTAATGCCTTGTTTGTTGCTGTTGCCAATACTGGCACGGGCAATCGTGTCATGACGAGTCCCGACGGAACCACTTGGACCATTAGAACCAGCTCTGTTGATAACGATTGGTGGAGCGTCTGTTACGGTAACGGACTATTTGTTGCCGTAGCTCAAGGTCCAGGTTCAGGCAACCTCGTCATGACGAGCCCCGATGGTATAACTTGGACGACAAGAACATCTGCGGCTGATTATATCTGGAACAGCGTTTGCTACGGTAACGGACTATTTGTGGCCGTAGCAACATTCGGCACGAACGACCGCGTTATGACGAGCCTAGATGGCATTGCCTGGGCGTTGCGAACTTCTGTGGCAAGTACGGCTTGGGTTGGGGTTTGTTATGGGGCGGGCCAATTCATTGCCGTAGGCAACTCTCTATCTAGCCGCGTTATGACTTGTCGCTATGACATCACCAATCAGACCTGGACTCCTCGGACCATGCCGTCAGATGGCGGCTGGAATTCGGTCGCGTATGGTAACGCTACGTATGTTGCAGTAGCTCGTGCTGCTACGGCGGCTAGCAGCGCCGTCATGTATTCCAAAGACAACGGAGTAACATGGCTCAACGCAACCGCATCAGCTAATAATACATGGACCTCGGTTTGTTTCGGCAACGGTCTTTTTGTTGCTGTTTCTAATACGGGCACGGGCAATCGTGTCATGACCAGCCCCGATGGTATCACCTGGACGGGGCGCGCGTCTGCGGCTGATAATTCGTGGCAAGGTGTTGTTTATGGCAACGGTCTTTTTGTAGCTGTTGCTCAGACTGGAACGGGCAACCGCGTCATGACCAGCCCCGATGGAACAACCTGGACGCTTCGGACTTCTGCGGCTGATAATGATTGGTATGCTGTCACTTACGGCAATGCGCTGTTTGTGGCCGTAGCACTGACTGGTACCGGCAATCGGGTCATGACGAGTCCAGACGGTATCACCTGGACCATCCGAACATCTGCGGCTAATAACAATTGGGCATCTGTTATTTACGCCAACAGTCTTTTTGTTGCCGTTGCAAATACAGGTACAAACAACCGTGTCATGACGAGTCCCGATGCGATTACCTGGACGATCAGAACTGCCTACGATGGCAACTGGATTTCGATAAATTACGGCAATAATCTTTTTGTCGCAACGGGAGAAACTGGCGCATACATGACCAGTCCCGATGCTATCACCTGGACCTACAGACGACTGCCTGCCAATATTAAATTAATAACAGTTTTCAATAACGGCCAGTTTGTCGGTGTTGGTTATGATGGTTATGCCAACACTGGTATTGTTGGCGGTATTCTAACATCCTCTCTCAACGGAGCCCAAGAATCACAATTCAATCTACCCGAAAATTCGAATTACACCTGGACTAGTCGAACATCTGCGGCGGATAATGACTGGTATGGGATTTGCTACGGCAACGGAACATTTGTGGCAGTAGCAAATACTGGCACGGGCAATCGGGTCATGACAAGTCCAGACGGCATTACCTGGACAGCCCGAACATCTGCGGCTGATAATCAATGGGTTAGCGTTGCTTTTGGCAACGGAACATTTGTTGCCGTAGCTCAGACCGGAACTGGCAATCGGGTCATGACGAGCCTGGACGGAATAACATGGACAATCCGAACATCTGCGGCTGATAATATCTGGTCCTCTGTAATTTATGGCAACGGTCTTTTTGTTGCAGTAGCCCAGAGCGGCGTTGGCAATCGGGTCATGACGAGTCCAGACGGAACGACCTGGACCTCTCGAACATCTGCGGCGGATAATAACTGGTTTGGCGTTACTTTTGGCAACGGAACATTTGTTGCTGTTGCTGCTTCTGGCACGGGGAACCGTGTTATGACGAGCACAAACGGCACTACCTGGACAATCCGAACATCTGCCACTGATAATCAATGGTTGTCAGTTTGCTTCGGCAACGGTCTTTTTGTGGCCGTTGCAAATACTGGTAGCGGCAATCGTGTCATGACGAGCCCCGACGGAACAACCTGGACAATTAGAACAACTGCCGCTGATAATCTTTGGCGTGGTGTATGTTTCGGTAATGGTCTTTTCGTGGCTGTTGCATTTTCCGGTACCGGCAACCGTGTCATAACAAGCCCAGACGGTATTACCTGGACCTCTAGAACTTCGCCTGTCGATAACAATTGGGATTCGATTTGCTTCGGCAACGGTCTTTTTGTTGCTGTATCAAACACAGGTACCGGCAATCGAGTCATGACCATGAATGCTCCGTTAATCGGGGAGCTATCGTTTAGTTGGACTCCGGTCGGAACCGCCGTAGCAGACGAATCCGTCTATATCGATGATATTATT